>DCGU01000012.1 GCA_002315325.1 Clostridiales bacterium UBA1770 | reverse complement strand
TTGCGAAAGCAAGTGCTTTTTTCAATGAAGTCGCCCCTCACGGGGCTAATGAAGAAATGAAGTCGCTTCGCTAATGAAGACGCTTCGCTAATGGGGAGAACGAAAGGGGCGACTTCGCTTCATACGAGCGTAGCGAGTGCTTCATAGCGGCTTTGCCGCTGCTTCACGTTTGCGTCGCAAACGCTTCATTAAAAGCCTATTATTTAACTACACAACATTTTCCTCGGCAGTTCTCGGACTGCCTTTTGTTTTTTAATGCCGTGTGTCGTCCGTGAAGCACTCACAAAAACGTGCGGAAAAACTCTCCGGTTCGTCCCCTGCATACAAGTGCGACGTATCGCCGAATTTCGTCATACGGAAATAGGCAATTCCCTCTTCCCGCTCTTCCGTGATAAGCTCGGTCACGGACGACGGCAACGCAACGGACCCGTGCCACAGCTGTGCGGGAGAAATATTGAGCAACCGGCCGAGCAGCACACTTTCCAGCCCGAAATGACAGAAAAAAACGATGGTATCGTGATTGGGGCGTGCGGCACGATAGAACTTCCCGTCCCGCTCGTAGCCGTGACGTGCCAGCACCGCATCCAACCCGTCGCACACGAACGCATTGCGTTCTGCCACGTTATTTTCACGAAATGCGGCGGAATGCATCCATTTATCGGCATCAAACAATTCCGGGAATGACGTCCAGTACGCCGGCATCATATCCCAAGGAATGCGGTGGTTGCCGTTGGCGTCTGTCATATAGGCGGGAAATTCGCGCAGGAACTCACAGGTCTCGGCGGTGCGGTTCAACCGCTCCAACGTCGGTTTGGCCGTATCCTGCGCGCGCCCCAGGGGAGAGACGTACATGGCGGCAATATCCAGTTTGCAAAGGCGGTCGGCCAAAAGATGCGCTTCCCGCCATCCCTTTTCGGTCAGCGAGTCGATAGAATAATCCGGTTCGCCGTGTCGTACAATCAACAATTTCATTTTTTGCGCACCTCATCAAAAAATCATTTTACTGCAATATTCTATCACGAAATCCGTGTAAATGCAATCATTATTGTTTTGTGGGGAACTTCTTAACCGCCCTGTAAGACAGACGACAGCATTGTGATACGACGTTCCTATGATAAGCTATATAAAAGCGTCTGCCGGTCGGCAGACGCTTTATGATTGGTATATTAAGCTTAAACGACACCCTGGGCCTTCATAGCCTCAGCAACCTTGAGGAAGCCGGCAATGTTGGCACCTGCTACCAGGTCATCCTTCATACCGTAGGTGTTGGCAGCCTTGATGCTGTTGTTGAAGATGTTGAACATAATGCCTTTGAGCTTTTCGTCAACCTCTTCGGCAGTCCAGCTGTAACGCATGCTGTTCTGGCTCATTTCCAGACCGGATACGGATACGCCGCCGGCATTCACTGCCTTGGAAGGCGCAATGATGACGCCGTTCTCTTTCAGGTATGCGATGGCTTCGTTGGACGTAGGCATATTGGCAACTTCCACGTAGTACTTCAGACCGTTGGCAACCATCTTCTTTGCCTCTTCCATACCGACCTCGTTCTGGGTTGCGCAAGGCATCATAATGTCGGCCTTAACGCCCCAAGGCTTCTCACCCTTGAAGAACGGTACACCGAACTTATCGGCATAGTCCTCGACGCGGTTGCGGCAGGAAGCACGCATTTCGAGCATGTAATTGATCTTTTCGTCGCCGCTGACGCCGTTTTCATCGTAGATATAACCGTCGGGACCGGAGATGGTCAGCACCTTACCGCCGAGTTCGTTAATCTTTTTAACGGTACCCCAGGCAACGTTACCGAAACCGGATACGGCGAAGGTCTTGCCCTTGATGCTGTCGCCGAAATACTGCAGCATATTGTCCACGTAGTAAACGGCGCCGTAGCCGGTTGCTTCGGGACGAATCAAAGAACCGCCGTAAGGAATGCCCTTTCCGGTCAGCACACCGGTGAACTCGTTCTGCAGTCTCTTGTACTGGCCGAACAGGTAACCGATTTCGCGGGCACCGACACCGATATCACCGGCGGGAACGTCAACGTTGGCACCGATGTGACGGTACAGCTCAGTCATAAAGCTCTGGCAGAAACGCATAACCTCGGCATCAGACTTGCCCTGGGGGTCAAAGTCGGAACCGCCCTTGCCGCCGCCCATAGGCAGAGACGTCAGGGAGTTTTTGAAAGTCTGCTCGAAGCCCAGGAACTTCATAATGGACATATTCACGTTGCGTGCGAAACGTAGACCGCCCTTGTACGGACCGATCGCAGAGTTAAACTGCACACGGAAACCGCGGTTAACCTGCACTTTACCGTTATCGTCTACCCACGGCACACGGAACACGATCTGGCGCTCGGGCTCAACCATTCTTTCCAGAATGCCGGCCTGCACGAAATCGGGGCGCTGGTCGATAACGGGCTCGATCGATTCAAATACTTCGGTGACGGTCTGAATGAATTCAGGTTCACCGGGGTTTCTGCGTTTCACATCCTCCAGGACGGAAAGCATATACTCATTTTTCATGGGAATATCCTCCGAATAAATTAGATTGCCGCAAAAAGAAAAGACTCCCCCTACGGTTTTTTATTACTGTATTATTATACTGTAAACCCCGTTTGGCGTCAAGAGGAAATGAAACATAAATGCAATATTCTTGCAATATTTCTATGTTTGTTGGCACAGACGCCTGTCTTTTTTGTTGATTTCTGCATTTATACAGCCGGCAAGTTTCATTTTGCCTTTGTTTCAACACGGCTGTACACCCTATTCCGGCAAAAAAGGAAAAGCCCGAATCCAAAAGGATTCGAGCTTTTCGGTATAAGATGCGGTTCTGTGAACCCCAATTATCTCTTGGAGAACTGAGGAGCGCGACGAGCGCCTTTGAGACCGTACTTCTTTCTTTCCTTCATACGAGGGTCACGGGTCAACAGACCTGCAGCCTTCAGTGCGGGCTTATTAGCTTCGTCAGCCTGTACCAGAGCACGAGCGAGACCGTGACGGATAGCGCCGGCCTGACCGGAGATACCGCCGCCGCGAACCAGAGTAATGATATCGAACTTACCCTCGTTGCCGGTGATGGCGAAAGGCTGGTTGATGATGAGCTTCAGCGTTTCGAGGCCGAAATATTCGTCAACGTCACGGCCGTTAACGGTGATCACACCGGAACCGGGGACGATACGAACGCGGGCAACGGATTTCTTTCTTCTGCCGGTGCCGTAGAAATAGGGTTTTGCACTAGTATACATCGTTTATATCCTTCCTTTCCCCGAATTAAGCCTCGTAGTTTTCAGGCTTCTGCGCAGCGTGCGGATGCTCTGCACCTGCATAAACCTTCAAACGAGTGAAAGCAGCTTCACCCAAGGAGTTCTTGGGGAGCATGCCCTTAACAGCCAGTTCAACGGCCATCTCGGGTTTGGTTGCCATCAAGGTCTTGTACTGAACCTTCTTCATACCGCCGATGTAGCCGGAATGATGGAAGTAGTACTTGTCCTCCAGCTTTTTGCCGGTCAGAACAGCCTTTTCAGCATTGATGATGATTACAAAGTTACCGCAGTCAACGTTGGGCGTGAACTCGGGTGCATTCTTGCCGCGAAGCAGGTCGGCAGCCAAAACGGCCGTCTTACCCATGGGCTTGTTTGCAGCGTCGAGAACATACCATTTACGGACTACATTTTCTTTTTTCTGCATAAATGTAGACATCTGATATTCCTCCGTTTTTTAAGTACATTTTTTCATGCTTGCGTATTATAGCACAAGAAAAGTACGGTGTCAAGCACTTTTTTGAAGAATTTTTGATTAGAATAATTTAGATTTACACTATCTCGTTTTTTCTCACTCAAACGGCCATTTTTCTCGTTTTTTCAAAAATGCCGTCCCAAAAGATTTTTTACAGTTTTGCCACAATGGCAGACAGTGCGGGCAATTGCGCCTCGATATCCTGCGCCAGCTTCAATTGATTGCGGGCACGGTCGAGATTGTGCGTCGGATACGCAATACGGAAATACGTATCACCGTTGAGGTAATCTGCCAGGAATCGGGTACCGCATTCAAACGTCATGAGCAGCACGGACAGCGGCAGCAGTTCCTTTTCACGCACCGTCATATCCGCACCGAGTGCGCGGATAAAGCCGCGGGCAAAAGCTTCGAACCGGTCGGCGCAAAAATACACGGCAGACAAATCCTTTTCGTCTTCCGCTGCGGAAGAACCGCCGAAGCGGAGCGCATCACCGAAGTCATACAGCAACGATCCCGGCATAATCGTATCCAGATCAATTACGGCGAGCGGTTCCCCGCTCTTTTTATCAAACAGCAGATTGTTCAGTTTGGTATCGTTGTGCGTCACACGCATGGGAACGGAGCCGTCCTTCAAACCGTCCACGATAACGGATGCATACTTTTCCAATGCGGCGTAGCCGTCAACCACGTCACTGACAGCGGAACGGCGGCCGGCCTTATCGGCGGCAATCGCCGCGTGCAGGTCATTCACACGCTTGACGGTATCGTGGAACTGCTTGATGGTTTCGTGCAGACGTGCGGCCGGAAAAGCGGCAAGGCTCTTTTGGAAAGCACCGAATGCAAACGCGGCCTTTTCCAAAATCTCGCAGGTCGGCTTTTCATCATACGAAACACCGTCGATAAAATCCATCACACGGAAAAAACCGCGGGGACCGTTGACGTACAGATTGCCGTCGTCGGCAGGGAGAAAATTGACGAACTGCATGTCGCTTTTTTGACCCGCAAGGTGACCGTTCACCGCCTGAATATTTTCCATCACGCCCACCGGATCGGTGAAAACGTTGGTATTCAGCCGCTGCAGCACGTAGGGCGGATTGGTATTGACAAAATAAGTGTCGTTAATATGACCGTTGCCGAACGGATAGACGTCGGCACTGTTTTTCACGCTGATGCCGAAAGCGGCCAGCACGGACTGTAATTCTTCAAACGTATTATTCATCACGTATACCTCATACTTTATTATTGTTCAGGCGGGATTTCCATGCCGGGCGGCAACGCAGGATCGCCGTCATTTTCATGCGGCAGCGGCGCCGACGTTGCGGCATTTCCGGAGCGGTCCGGGAAGACAAAGGATATTTTACCGTCAACCAGGGCCAACGATGCTGCGAACCGGTTTCCCTTTTTGGAGATAAAACCGTCAATCATCGGTGTTTTGCCTTCCGTCAACAGGGCGTTGAGCATAGCGACCGTGATACTTTTGCCGCACATTTTGGTGTTCACGCTGAATTTGCAGCCGTCGGCATAGCCGGAACAGCCGTAAAAACCGCGCATGCGGCGCATAGGCTTCCCGCACAGCGGACAGTTGCCGATTTCCTCGCCGACAAAACCTATGTCTTCATCCGTGTCACGGGCATCGAAGATTTCGGCGATTTCATGTTTAGCCAGTGCAACGGAGTCATCCACCGTCATTTTACCATGGAAAACGGATTTGAGTGCCTTGCCCACCTCGGCGGTTTTGTATTTGTCCATATTGATTTTCATTCTGTCAAGCGACTCAATCAAATATTCGCCGCCGGGCAAAATGGTGTAGACGTCCTTTTTTAAGTCGATATAGGCGCTCTTGCGGGCATTATCGATAATACCGGTACGCGTTGCTTCGGTACCCAGCTCCAACCCTTCGAAAACGGCCTTGTATTCCTCGGCGTCGTCTTCATCGGCAGCATTCTGTGCCGCATTTGCCTTTTCTTCTTTAAACGGATTTTTCAGGTAATTGTTCAGCGTTTCAATGGTATAATGCTTGGGCGGCGTCGTTTCCTTTGCCTCGGGTTCAAAGGCAACGTTCACGTTCTGCCCCTCTTCCAGTTTGGGCAGCGTCTTATCTTTTTGCGTGTAATCGTCGTACTGCGTCCAGCCTTTTTCCAGCATCACGACACCCTTGAGCGTAAAGTCCTCACCCACGTTCTCGGGGTCGCCGACACGGATAACGATTTCACTCTTGGAGACCAAGCACGGCTTTTCACAGAATACGGCAACAAAGCGGCGGAAGACCGTGGAATAGACCTGCATTTCCTTGGCGGAAAGTTTGGTCTTGTCGGGGATTTTATACGTCGGCGTCAGTGCCGAGTGCGATTCGATTTTGGAATCGTCAAAAATGGATTTACTGTTCTTAAACGTGACGGGATAGCCCATCTTTTTGCAGTTGGCCAAAATTTGACGCACTTTATCCTGCTCGGCCGTGGCTAAATATTCCGAGTTGGTACGGGGATAGGTCAAATACCCTTCTTCGTACAGTTTTTGGATGATTTCCAGGCTTTCACCCATACTCATCTTATATTTTTTACCCAGCACGTTCTGCAGTTTGGACAAAGAGTACAGTTTGCCGGCAAACAGCGTCTCCTGTTTGCTCTTAACGGACAACACCTTGGCACCGGCCGTATTGTATGCGGCGCAAAGTGCGTCGGCATCGGCGCGTTTATCCTCGTCAAACTTATTTTTGCTGACCAGTTCGACAACTTCGCCGTTCGTCTCGGCACGGCTGGTTACTGCCCAATAATGCCCGGGGACGAAATTGCGAATAGAAATGTCGCGATCATATATGGCGCGAACGATGGGCACGATGACGCGGCCGACGCGCAAAAACTCGCCGGTACGCAGCGTGGCATAGCGCGTTAAGTTAACACCGTACAGCCAGTCGATATACGTTCTGGCAAAGCCCTCCCCGGCAAGCAGATCGTAATCGGTTTCGGGCTGCATTTCCGACAGCGCTTTGCGAACGGTCTGCGGCGTCTGGTCGGGCAGCCAAAGACGCATCAGCTTTTTGGCGGGTGTTTCTCCCAGGGCGTTTTTGATACAGAGACGAACAATGATTTCACCCTCGCGATCTGCGTCTCCCGCGTTGACAACAGTGTCCACGTCGGCACGATTACATAGATATTTAATGGTTGCAAACTGTTTGGCAACGCCCTCGTCACCGGTTTTATTTTCGGCGCGGCGCAATTCAAATCGAAACTGTTCCGGGAAACAAGGCAGGTTTTTCATACTCCAGCGTGCTTTTTTACCGGCAGTTTCGGGATTATACTCTTCAATATCCACGAGAGAGAACAGATGGCCGAAGGCCCAGGTTACGATATACCCCTCGCCTTCCAAATATCCGTTTTTCTTTTGCAGGTTACCGATGGCAGCGGCAATGTTACGGCCGAGACTCGGTTTTTCCGCGATAATTAAAATCGGCATGGCTGATCCTTTCCGTTTCGCAGTATTCGGCATAAAAAAGGGCCCATGCAAAGCAAGGGCCCTTGGTGCCGGTGATCGGGGTCGAACCGATACGGTATCGCTACCACTGGATTTTGAGTCCAGCACGTCTGCCTATTCCATCACACCGGCGTACTATGGTATTATAGCACAGGCCGCTAATAAAATCAAGTGTTTTTTTGTATTTTTAAAACGTCAGTGACGCTTTCCGCGTCCCGTTTCGGGACGGTCGGATTCGGGATAATCCGTTTTCATGAGTCCCGTCATCATAAATTCGTGCAAACCGGCCAAATACCCAGCGGACGTTGCCAGCAATGCCGGAAGAATAATGAGAAAATAGGAGTACCACATTTTGTTCAGCGGGGTACCGTCGACGGTCAACGTCAACAGTCCCGTGTACATTCCCTCCCCCAGTAAAGCAACGAAAGAACCGAACGCACCGATCCCGGCACAGAAATTAGACGCGGGATTCAGCGTACCGAGCAGGAAGAAAATAGCCAAAAGGATATTGATACTGTTGGCAACAAGAGACATCAACAAACCGGTAAAGGGATTCTTCTTTTGAAGAGAACGGTCCTTGTACCCGATATTCCAGGAATCGTAATACAAAAGGAACATATAAAAAAGAACCGCGAACACACTGCCGAAAATGCGCAGAATCAGCCGCTTATCATCAGCACAGGTAACAGCCAGTACCAATCCGAAAATAGCAATCACAATCTGCGTCACCAGCATTTTTACACTGTTAAACAAATAGCGGTCAAAGAATTGTTTCATAAGCGGTCCTCGATTTCTTAACTTCATTTTATATTATATAATAAAAGCGGAGCGGTTACAAGACCTTGGCGGACTTTTTTTGCCGTATCCCTTTTCAATCCCCGTGTGCGGGTGTATAATGTATAGAAGAAAAAAGAAAGGGACAGGAAGATGGCAACGCTGGTCAATTATGATGAATTCCCGCAGATTATCCGGGATTTTGCCAATTATAAAACGGTTATCCAAAACTGTTCGGTCCGTACGGTTGAGGAATATATGCTTGATCTGCGCACGTTTTTCCGCTACACGTTGGCCAAGGAGCGCGGCATCGCCCCCGATTCGGACGGCTTTGATGAAATCGATATCCGCATGATTGATGCGGATTACGTGCGCAAAATCACACCGGATCATATCTATGATTTTTTGATGTATGCCGGCACGGTGCGCGGCAACATGTGGTCGGCCAAATCCAGGAAACTGTCGGCCCTGCGCGCATTTTTCAAATTTTTGGTTACCAAAAAGCATTTATTGGAAGAGAACCCCACGGCAGATATAGAATCGCCGAAACCCAAAAAGGCGCTGCCGAAATTTTTGTCCGTAGACGAATGTCGTGCCCTGCTGGCTGCCATTGCCAATGATACGGACAGTAAAACACGCGTCCGCGATTGGTGCATCGTCACTTTATTCTTGAACTGCGGGATGCGTGTTTCGGAGCTGTGCGGCATCAGTTTAACCGACATCGATCCTGAACTGCGTTCATTGCGCGTATTGGGTAAAGGCAACAAGGAACGCATGATTTATTTGAACGAAGCCTGCGCTTCGGCACTGCACGACTATTTGTTGGTGCGTGCGCAAAATCTGAAAGACAACAAAAACGAAAAGGCGTTGTTTTTGAGTACGCACGGCCGCGACCAGCGCATCAGCGTCAAAACGGTGCAATTTATCGTCAACAAATACTTAACGGCAGCCGGATTGGAAGCGCGCCACTATTCGGTACATAAGCTGCGGCACACGGCAGCCACCCTGATGTATCAATCCGGCAAAGTGGATATCCGTGTCTTAAAAGATATTTTGGGGCACGAACAGCTCAACACAACGCAAATCTATACGCACGTCAGTGACGCCGGCATGGAAGCGGCCATGGCAGCCAATCCCCTGGCGGACGTGAAGCGCCCCAAGGGATTTAACCCCGACGAAACAAACGACAAAGAAAAATAAGAAAAGCGGTGTAATCATTGACGTGATTACACCGTTTTTCATACGGATTTATTTTGCCCCTTTGATCGGATGACGAATCACCGTCTTCCATTGATCGGGCGAAACCTTACGGGTGTCACTCAGGTAGATTTCATGATGCAGGCGACCGTTTGTAAAATCGTTTTCATACCCGTTTTGTTCCAAATA
>DCGU01000005.1 GCA_002315325.1 Clostridiales bacterium UBA1770 | reverse complement strand
CAATAAGTAAAACGGCGGGGAAAATCCCCGCCGTTTATACCTTATTCTAATTCAAACGCACCTGTGTACAGTTGGTAGTATACGCCACGTTCTGCAATCAATTTTTCATGATTACCGCGTTCGATAATTCGACCGTGGTCAAGTACCATAATAACGTCAGCGTTCTTGACGGTAGAAAGACGATGAGCAATCACGAATACGGTCCTTCCCTCCATCAGCTTATCCATACCGCGCTGCACGATAGCTTCCGTTCTGGTATCAATGGATGAAGTCGCCTCATCCAAAATCATAACGGGCGGGTCGGCAACTGCTGCACGGGCAATGGAAAGCAACTGACGCTGTCCCTGCGACAGGTTGGAACCGTTGGCATACAACATTGTTCCATACCCTTCCGGCAGACGCGTAATAAAGTCATCGGCACCGGCCAATTTGGCGGCGGCAATACATTCCTCATCCGTTGCATCCAACTTACCGTACCGTATGTTATCCATAACGGAACCGGTAAACAGATTGGTATCCTGCAACACGATTCCGAGAGAACGGCGCAAATCGGCTTTTTTGATTTTATTGATATTGATACCATCGTAACGGATTTTACCATCCTCAATATCGTAGAAACGGTTGATAAGGTTGGTGATGGTTGTTTTGCCGGCGCCCGTTGCGCCGACAAACGCGACCTTTTGGCCGGGTTCGGCATACACTGACACGTCGTGCAAAATTTGTTTACCCTCTACGTAAGAGAAATCGACGTCGGTTAAGCGAACGTCCCCCTGCAAAAGCGTATAGGTAACCATTCCGGTTTCGCTGTGCGGATGCTTCCACGCCCAACGCCCCGTCCGCTGCTCCACTTCCCTTACCGTTCCGTCCGAATCCACTTCCGCATTCACAAGCGTTACGTAGCCGTTATCGGTCTCGGGTTCCTGATCCATCAAAGAGAAAATACGATTGGCACCGGCCATAGCCATCACGATAGAGTTGATTTGCTGCGCCACCTGGTTGATGTTACCGGTGAACTGCTTTGTCATAGACATATACGATACGACGATACCGATATCAATACAAGTCACACCCTGAAAAATGCTTTGGACGCTGGCGTTCGGTACACCGGCAGCTAAGAAAGCACAGCCGGCAATTGCAACAATTACGTACAGCACGTTACCGATATTCATAATAATCGGTCCCAGCATATTGGCATAGGCATTGGCGCGATAGGCATTTTGATACAATTCCTCGTTCAGCGCATCAAACCCTTCGGCACTCTTTTGCTCGTGATTGAAAACCTTAACAACCTTTTGGCCGTTCATCATTTCCTGCACGTAGCCTTCCTGTTTACCGACGGAAGACTGCAGTTTCACAAAGAATTTTGCGGATCCGCCCCCCAGTTTGCCGGAGACCATCAGCATAGCGATGACACCGCAAACCAAAATCAGGGACAGCCACAAACTGTAGTATACCATTAGGCAAAAAACGCCGATGACAATGGTACCGGCACGAATGACCGTCGGTAAAGATTGGGAAATCAACTGACGCAGCGTATCAATGTCGTTGGTGTAAAACGACATGATATCGCCGGCCTTTTTTCTGTCAAAGAAGCGAATCGGCAAATCCTGCATTTTATCAAACATTGATTTGCGCATTTTGGACAGGAACCCCTGTGTGATAACGGCGGCAATTTGCGTTTCGATAATCGTGGCAATGATGGACAAAACGTAAAATGCAACCAAGGCAAGAACCTTTGGCACAATCATCGTCACAGCCGTTTCCCAGGGCGTAGCCGCTTCAATGCAGCTTGAAATGGTGTTCGTTACTTTTTCAAGGAATACGGCGGGAACCACCGCAATAACGGCAGAAACAACAATGCAAAGAATACAAAAAGGAACACCCTTCGGATAATACGAAAACAAAACATGAACCAGTCGGGAAAGTGCTTTTTTATCCAATTTGCGAGCAGGTTTAGCGTTTTTTTGATTTTTTTGCTCATTCATGGTCGTCACCTCCCACTGTCTGCTGTTCATAAATCTCACGATAAATATCACACGATGCAAGAAGCTCCGTATGCGTACCGCGTGCAACGATCTTACCGTTATCCAAAATGATGATCATATCGGCGTCCATGACGGATGCCACACGCTGGGCAATGATTATTTTGGTTGTTTCGGGAATATACGTCTTCATACCGGAACGAATCAGTGCATCCGTCTTGGTATCGACGGCGCTGGTAGAATCATCAAAAATGATAATCTTCGGTTTCTTCAAAAGTGCCCGTGCAATACACAAACGCTGCTTTTGACCGCCTGACACGTTGGTGCCGCCCTGTTCAATATACGTATCGTACTGATCCGGGAACGTGCTGATAAACTCGTCGGCCTGTGCCAATTGGCAGGCGGCAACGATTTCTTCATCCGTCGCATTTTCATTACCCCAGCGCAGGTTTTCCTTAATTGTTCCGGCAAAAAGCAGATTCTTTTGCAGAACCATCGAAACGGAGTCGCGCAAAGCAGTCAAATCATAATCACGGACGTCGTGACCGCCGACCATAACAGACCCTTTTGTCGCGTCATATAACCGTGCAATCAATTGGACCATAGAGGATTTACCGACACCGGTACCACCCAAAATACCGACGGTCATACCGGACGCAACGTGGAGATCGATATCTGAAAGCGCTTCTTTCTGCGCCTTTTCGGAATATTTAAAATGGACGTGGTTAAAATCAACGGAACCATCGGCAATGGTATAAATCGGTTTTTCCGGATTATTCATCGTCGGTGTTTCAACAAGTACTTCATAGATACGATGCGCAGACTCGGCGGAAATCGTCAGCATCACGTAAATCATGGATAGCATCATCAATGACATGAGCACCTGTACGCCGTAGGTAATCAAGGCGGAAATCTGCCCGATCTGTACCCCGCTTTCCGGGTATTTAATGGCAAGCATAGAGCCGACCAGCAGGATGAAAACCATATTGAAATACATACAGAAGTTCATTAAGGGGGAGTTCAATGCGACGATGCGCTCTGCCTTTGTAAAATCTTCGCAAATAGAATCGGCTTCACGACCGAATTTTTCTTTTTCGTAGTTTTCACGAGAAAAACCTTTGACCACACGGGCGGCCATAATATTTTCTTCAATTGCTTCGTTCAGTTTATCGTATTTTTTGAAAACACGACGGAAGGCGGGCATGGCCTTTTTCGCAACGAGCATCAAACCGCCGCCGAGAACGGGAATCACCACAACGAAAGTTGCCGCAAGCCATCCGCCCATATAAGCAGACATGGCAACCGAGAAAATGAGCATTAACGGGCAGCGAACGGCGATTCGAATCAACATCATATAGGACATCTGCACGTTTTGTACGTCCGTCGTCAGTCTGGTTACCAAAGACGACGTCGTAAAACGGTCAACGTTGGCAAAAGAAAACTGCTGCACTGCCGCAAAAATATCGTGCCGCAGATTCTTGGCAAAACCGGCAGATGCTTTGGCGCAGGTAAAACCGCCAAGTCCCCCGCAGGTAAGCGACAACAGCGCCATACCAATGAGAACCAGACCGATTTTAATAATATAGGCAACGTCAACTTTAGATCCGGTCGTGGCAGCGTTTTGCAGGTGATTGATCAAATAGGTTGCCGTGATGAAAGGGATAATCGTTTCAATCAGGGCTTCGCCCACCATCAGAAATAAGGTTGCCAATGAAGAGCCCTTGTATTCACGTACACATTGGGCTAATTTTTTAAGCATGATACCAAACCTCCCGGTGAAAATAATCGTATATAATAAAAAACACACACGGGGTAAAAAATACCGTGTGCATAAACCTTTCAAATGAAGAAACATCATTGAAATCGAACAAAGGGAAAGAAGGTAAAAGAACTCGTGCGCAAGAAACTTAAACAAAGTCTATAGAAGACTGCTGAACCTTGGAAGGTTCAAGCCCTCGGTCTATTAGT
>DCGU01000062.1 GCA_002315325.1 Clostridiales bacterium UBA1770 | reverse complement strand
CGTTTAAAATATTGACAAAGTCCCTTGAAAGTACATTGTTACGGAATGGAAACGGTGGGAGTCAATCTGCCCTCTAAACAAATCAAAAAAGCACTTGTCTCTGCAAGTGCTTTTTTGTACCTTAACGCTGCTCGTTACGAGCAGCATTTCACATTCCGAAGGAATATTTCACAATGCCGTTTCGGCATTATTTCACGCTGCACAGCAGCATTTCACTGCGGATTGAATCCGCCCGTATGCTGCGGCTTCAATCCGCTTTCATCCCGTAACTCTCAATCATCCACTTACCAATCTCATACGACACCGCCATCATCTTTTGCGCGACGGAAACCGGCGGCATAATCAGCTTGTCGCCCTCCTGTACGAAGGGACGTGCGACAGGCCAGGTGCCGTTGCGGCGAATGGTGCCGTCGTCCTCAAACGTGAACGTGCCCTTAAAACCAACGTCACGCAGACCGCTCATCACGCGGTCAAAATTAACGGTGCCCAGCATCGGCGTCATGTGCAGGTCGCACTCGCCGAAGTTGTCCTGCATGTGTACGGCGTGCAGTTTGTCGCCCATGGCCATAATTTCATCGTATTGATTCAGCCCCTCGCAGTTGCCGTGGCCCGTGTCCCAACAGATAAACAGGTGCGGGTTGTCAGCGGCGTCCACGAATTCGCGCAGTTCGCGCCCCGTGCGTAACAGATACGAGGGTGCCCATTTCGCACTGCTGTTCTCGGTCAAAAGATCGACGTTGTATTTCTCGCACGTGTCGGCAAACAGACGGTAGAATTCGGCGTTGCGTTGGACAAACTGCGTGTTGTCCGGTTTGTATTCCTGCGCGTGCAGGACAGTGTGGGGGATGCCCAGCATATGACACGCCTCAATGTTGCGCTTCAGTGCCAAAATTGTGGCGTCACGCTCTTCACCGTCTCCGTAGTGTACACCGGTCGGCGCGTGTGCCTGCCAAAAATCAAAGCCGTATTTGTCGGCAATGCGAAGGCAGTCTTCCACCTCGCGCTTCCACCCGTCGCCCGGGGCCGTCCACGGGGAACCGGGATAAATGGAGTGGTAAAAACTCAGGTCGATATGTTTAAAGCCGGTCTCGGCCATAGCAGCCAACGGTGCGGCGATACTGTGGTTGTCCGGCTCAAAATAAGCGCGTAATATACAGGTGCTGGATACAAGTTTCATTTGCTTTGCCTCATTTCATCAATCGTTGTAACCTGTGATAAGTATAACGCAGACGGCGCGGGAAATCAAGAGAGTACCGAACGCCCGGTACGTATAAAGATATATATTGTCTAAACGTATGGTTAAAACGTATGGCTGATACGTATTGACATCTTGGCCTTTTGTGTGTATAATAAACCTAAAAAGTAAATGAATATCATTTTGAAACGGAGGTATTCCGATGACTAACGCAACCATGAAAAGCACGATCAATCTGAATAAGTATTATAAGGAACAACTTGAGTATTTCGTGAAAATAAAAGCTTTGGACTCCGTCACGGAAGGCATCAATCTTGCTATAGAAGCATTCGTCAAGGAAAAGCAGAAGGAACTGTATGCCGCCCAAATGAAGAAAGCGGCAGCCGATGCCGATTTTGTCAAAAGAACGGTGGGTACCCAGCAGGCCTTTGAAAATGTCGACGCAGATACGGCTAAACAAATGGCCGGGGAGGATTTCGAATGGTAAAAAAGTGGGACGTTTGGTATCTGAACCTTGATCCAACGCAGGGCAGTGAACAAAAGGGAATTCGCCCCGTTCTTGTCATTTCCAACGATGCCGTCAATGATAATCTGCCCGTTTTCACCTATATTCCGTTCTCATCCGTAAAGCCGGGGGCAAAAGTTTATCCGACAGAGGTGTTCATGACCGTTGCAGAGAGCGGGCTGCCGCGCGATAGCGTATTAATGCTGCAGCAAATTCGAACGGTATCCGTCGACCGTTTGCACGATAAGGCAGCCGTCATCACAGATGATGCTGCCAGGGAAAAAATAAAGCAAGCGTTGATTGCATACTTTGAACTGGATGTGTGAGGCACTCTATCGGTCGTACCCAATAGGCCGCTTTCTTTACAAATCTCGCGTAATATGGTATACTACCTAATGTAAGTTCGTACGTCCCGAAAACGGTGACGGCGTTCTTCAATCAACAGATAATGATCGTTTTTGAACCCAATAATCAGGGGAGGTAATTGGCATGCCGATACAGGAATCGGGCGAAATGTATTTGGAGACCATTTTGGTTTTGTCCCGCGAATATGCCTACGTGCGCGCCGTAGATATCTGTGAACGTATGGGCTATTCCAAACCGTCCGTCAGCCGTGCGCTGGGTCTTTTGCGTGACGGCGGCTTCATCACCGTTGATTCGTTTGGGGCGGTGCGCCTGACCGACGTGGGACTTGCCGAGGCGGAACAGATTTATGACCGCCATATGACGCTGACCAAAGCATTCACACTGCTCGGCGTGACTGAAGCGACCGCTTCGGAAGACGCCTGCCGCATCGAGCACTACATCAGCGACGAAACGATCGCGGCAATCAAAAAACATTTGGAAGAGAATAAGAAGTAAAAAACAGCGGCTGTCATCGCAAGATGGCAGCCGCTGTTTTTGGGGAAATTGTGCAGTCAACCAAGGGTCCCTTTTCCGTGGCACTGATTTTTTAAAGCCTCCTCCGTGTGGGGGAGGGGGACCACCGTAGGTGGTGGAAGGAGTCCATCATACAAACCCATCTCATCCCAGCCAGCGCATAAACGCTCCAACCAAGCCTGCCTCGTGCAGAGGTATATCCCGCCGGGGGAATAGGGGGACCGCTTCAGCGGTGGAAGGATTGTTTTTCTCCGTGTGCCACAGCACGCTTCATGTGGCGTAGCCACGCTTTATCTTCGGAAACGCATGTTCGCTTTGCTCTCTATGCGCATCATACAAATCTATCTTATTTCAACCACTGAACAAATATATGCACTTGTAGGGCGGGTCGTTTATCGCCCGCCGAAAATACGGCGTAATCCTTCGGTATACAATCCCTCAGTCGCCTACGGCGCCAGCCGGCATAGAGAGCGCAGCGAACATGCTACGCGAAGCGTATTCAATTCTACACAAGGCGGCCTTTTGAGTTCACCGCTTCGCTCCCATTGGAAGATATTAGCCGTGGCACTGAACTCTCAA
>DCGU01000002.1:7088-40613 GCA_002315325.1 Clostridiales bacterium UBA1770 | reverse complement strand
GCGCCAGGTTGTGGCCCTGGAGGCCATGGGTTCAAGTCCCATATCTCACCCCAACAAAAAACCCCTTTTGTCGCAAGACAAAAGGGGTTTTTTGAATGAAGCGTGCCTGCGGCACATGAAAAATGAAGTCGGGCTTCGCCCTATGAAGCGTGCCTGCGGCACATGGAAAAGTACCATTGGGCGACTTCGCTTCATTAGGACGCAGTCCGTCTTCATTAGAACGCAGTTCGTCTTCATTAGCGCAGCGTCTTCATTTTCGTCCTCTCCGTTTCGCGTTTGCACAGCAAACGCTTCATTTTAATTTGCTTTCTCCCCCAAAATGGATGAGATTTTGCTCATGTCATATCATCAAAAGACAGGGATGATTTCTAAAGCCTCCTCCGTGTGGGGGAGGGGGACCGCGTCAGCGGTGGAAGGAGTTCATCGTTAACGAATGCATTATTTTACCATGCGTGAGAACATATGCGGTGTGTTTCATTTCCATTCCGGTCTCCCTAATCATTTTCCTTTTGACAACGCCCCATTCTTATGGTATGATATTACCTGTTAAAATACTTATTGAAAGAGAGAACCTCATATGAATATTGTTTGTTTAGATATGGAGGGCGTTTTAGTCCCCGAGATTTGGATTGCCTTTGCCGAGGAGACCGGTATTCCCGAGCTGCGCATCACCACGCGCGACGAGCCGGATTACGATAAACTGATGAAATACCGTATCGGTATTTTGAAGGAGCACGGTCTGGGGCTCAAAGAAATTCAGGCAACCATTGAAAAGATTCAGGTGATGGACGGTGCCAAAGAATTCCTTGATGAACTTCGTTCCATCACGCAGGTTGTCATTTTGAGTGACACCTTCGACCAATTTGCCGCCCCCTTGATGAAAAAGCTGGGCTGGCCTACTATCTTCTGCAACACGCTGGAAGTGGCGCCGAACGGCGAAATTACGGGCTACAAGATGCGCTGCCAACAGTCCAAGCTGACCACGGTTAAGGCGCTGCAGTCCATTGGATTTGACACCATCGCATCGGGCGACAGCTTCAACGACCTCGGCATGATCCAGGCCAGCAAGGCCGGCTTCCTGTTCAAGTCTACCGACAAGATTAAGGCCGACTACCCGCAGATCCCGGCATACGAAACGTATGACGAGCTGCTGGCCGCCATTAAAGCTGCACTGTAATTTAACGATACGAAACAACCCCAACGGTTTTTGGAACCGTTGGGGTTGTTTATTGCTGTACTGTTATTGCTGTTGTTAAGAAAGCGGTGAGATTATTCTATCGTCTTTATATAAGCGTCCCAGTTCTTTTTGATTTCCAGCAGCTCCTCGTCAGTGTAGCACGACAGGGTATACAGACAGGGAACGCCGTAGGAACTGTCGGCCAAGGACTTGTACAGGGCCTGCTGCACGTTATCCGTGTGCTCGTGGTCGGTGTCAATCAGCACGTCGGGCATGACGGCGCGCGTCAGTGCCGTACGGTACTTCATCATGGCGACGGTGCAGCGCTCGGTGCCCCAGTAGTCGTGCAGACGAATCTGGTCGCAAATATCGGAAAAATAGGGGTGAACGGCACTGGTGTTGATGAGCGCATCCGGTTTGGCTTCTTTGGCGTACTTGTAGTAGGCCTCAAACAAGCGGCGCATCATCTCTAACCCGTAAACGTGCGTATCGTACTGTTCTGTTCCGGCTTCCTCACGTGGCAGGTTGTCTTCAAAGTCCATTTTAAAGCCGTCACAGTTATAGCACCCCTCGTCACTTGACAGGGCCCGATGAATACTTTCCCGCAGTTCTGCAAGGAAGGCGGGATTGGTGGGGTCGACCGTCTGCTTGTACGTTTTCGGCTTTGTCAGATTGCTTTCGGAGAAACCGAAACGGTCCCACACGTGCTGCCACAAAATAACACGGCGGCCTTTTTTATGCTGTGCGTCGGCAAAAGCGCGCAGGTCGGGCCAGCGTTCGGTATTGACGACGAGGTTGCTGCCCGTTGCCCAGCCGTCGTCAATAAAGATCGTGCCGGGGCGCAGACCGAGGCGGTCAATCCGTTCCGCCATGGCCTCGTAATCCTTTTGGTTGGAAACAATGGCGTGCCAACACTGTTCGCCCCAACCGCAGAAAATAGGCATCTTCCACCAGTCGGGTACGTTTTTGATGCCGTGATAGGCAGGGAAAGCAAAGGTTTGACGGGTCCAATCGGACCAGTGTGCAACGACGTCCATATCATCCTTGCCGAACCCGAACCAAATCGTGGGTGACGTCCATTCACCGTTAATTTCGGTATAGCCCAACAGCGGCAGATCCAGATAGAAACCGGCGTTCCGTTTCGGGCGATAAATCAGGCGCTCGTAGTTATTCTGTCCCGCAGGCGCCGCAATGCCGATGCCGCACCAATCGTCGTTATAATCGTTCCAAAACGGGAAGACGTAGGGCGGCGGCGCGCAGCGCAGCGGCATGAGTTTGCCCTCGGTTCCGCCCATGCTTTTGGCACGCTCATGGTCCACGTCCTGGAACTGCGGCGTCATATAGCCGGACGTAAAATATTGGGAGAAGACCCTTTCATCTCCCTTGAAAAATTCGATGCGGTCGGGGGTACCTTTGCCCTGTAAAACGATTTTGTATGCGGCACACGTGCCGTCAATCGTCAACACGTAGGATTTCTTTTCCCACAAATTGCTTTTTGCAATCCACGTGACGGTCGTGATGCCGTCAACGGTGTTAACGGATTCCAAATGCAGGTCCGTGTCCGTATCGGCAACGCCGCCGACGGGAACGGGGCTGCCGGCGAGCAGTGAGAACAACTCCCATTGTCCCGAAAACAGGGAAAACCGGGCATCGCTGACACCGACAAAGCGATCGCCGGACAGAGGGTATAATTTGTCGAATCTTTTGCGCAAATCAACCATGATAAAAAACTCCTTTCCGCCTTTGAGGCGGTCATAGTACCGATATTGTAACACGATAGGCGGGCAGTTGCAACATTTTTTTTAAAAAGACTTGACAAGGCAGCGAAGCAGTGCTATAATACCGCTGTTATCCAAAGACAGCAGGTTTCGGTAAAAGCATGGCTTTCCTGCCGAGGAGAAACATATAGACCTATTTATATAGGTGTCGTGTGTCTTTCTTTCGGCGAAAACGTGCGTTTTCCGAAGGAAAGATTTTTTTATTCCTGTAATTCCACATGGAGGTGAAAACGAATGCCCAGTCAGAAAATTCTGGAACAAAAACAGCAGGCCGTCGCTGCTCTCGTTGAGCAGATGAAGAATTCCTGCGCAGGTGTTATTGTTAACTATCAGGGCATCAAGGTCGAAGACGATACTAAGATGCGTAAAGCCCTTCGTGAAGCCGGCGTTAAATACGTCGTCTCCAAGAACACCATGACCGGTCGTGCATGCGACGAGGTTGGCTTTGGCGATCTGAAGCAGTATCTCTCCGGTATGACAGCAGTTGCTGTCAGCGAAAAAGACCCCATCGTTGCTGCAAAGATTCTGAAGGAATACGACGAAAAGGTTGAGTCCTTCCAGATCCTCGGCGGTTACGTTGATGGCGGTATGCTTGATGCTGCCGGTGTTAAAGCATTGGCTGAGATCCCGTCCAAGGAAACCCTTATTGCCAAATTCCTCGGCAGTATCCGTTCTCCTTTGTACAACTTGGCATATGCTCTTCAGGCCGTTGTCGACAAGAACGGCGAATCTGCTCCTGCTGCAGAAGCAGAAGCTCCCGCAGAAGCTTAATTCTGCATTCATTACAACTCGCAAAATATTGCGCGATTCATTTTTAGGAGGTAACTTAAAATGGCAAGCGAAAAGATTACTAACATTCTTGAAGAGATTAAATCCCTCACGATTCTGGAACTGGCTGACCTGGTTAAGGCCGTTGAGGAAGAGTTCGGCGTATCCGCTGCTGCTCCCGTAGGCGTAGTTGCCGTTGCAGGCGCTGCTGCTCCCGCTGCAGAAGAGAAGACCGAATTTGACGTCGTTCTGACCAACTTCGGTGCTAAGAAGCTCGACGTTATCAAAGTTGTTCGTGAGATCACCGGCCTGGGCCTGAAGGAAGCAAAGGACCTCGTAGAAGGTGCTCCTAAGGCTATCAAGGAAGCTGTTGCTAAGGACGAAGCTGAGAAGCTGAAGGCTCAGATCGAAGCTACCGGTGCAACGGTTGAACTGAAATAATTCTTATTTAAGAATATTTCAATCGTTTTTGGATACAAACGAAAAGGGTACCGCATTCATTGCGGTGCCCCTTTTGTTTTTTTGACGTTTTACATTAAAACTCGATTGCTTTTCTGATATACTCTTTGAGCTCCGTGATCGGAATACGAACCTGTTCCATCGTGTCGCGGTTGCGGACGGTGACGCAGTGGTCGTTTTCACTGTCGAAGTCGTAGGTGACGCACAGGGGCGTACCGATTTCATCCTCACGGCGGTAACGTTTGCCGATGGAGCCGGCATCGTCGTAGTCCACCATGAAATCTTTGCACAAATCGTGGTAGATTTCGGTGGCGGGATCGGCCAGTTTCTTGGACAGCGGCAGAACAGCACACTTGAAGGGTGCCAGTGCCGGATGCAGGTGCAATACTACGCGCACGTCATTCTTTTCGGCATCAACGACTTCCTCGTCGTAGGCTTCGCACAGGAAGGCAAGTGCCACGCGGTCGCAGCCGAGGGACGGCTCGATGACGTAGGGGACGTAATGCTCGTTGGTTTCCTGATCGTAGTAGGTCAGGTCTTTGCCGCTGGCTTCCTGGTGACGGCCCAGGTCGTAGTTGGTACGGTCTGCGATACCCCACAGTTCACCCCAATCGGTGAAGGGGAAGGCAAACTCGATATCGGTGGTTGCACGGGAGTAGAAGGCCAGTTCTGCGGGCTCGTGGTCGCGCAGGCGCAGGTGCTCTTCTTTGATGCCCAGGGCGAGCAGCCAGTTCTTGCAGTAGTCCTTCCAATAAGCGAACCATTCCAGGTCCGTGCCGGGTTTGCAGAAGAATTCGCATTCCATCTGTTCAAACTCACGGGTACGGAACGTGAAGTTGCCGGGCGTGATTTCATTACGGAAAGCTTTACCGACCTGGCAAACGCCGAAGGGCAGTTTGCGGCGGGTGGTGCGCTGAATGTTGGCAAAGTTGACGAAGATACCCTGTGCCGTCTCGGGACGGAGATAGCAGGTCGAGGTGGAGTCCTCGGTGACGCCGATGGCCGTTTTGAACATCAAGTTGAACTTACGGATGGGCGTAAAGTTGTGGTTGCTGCAAACGGGGCATTTGATATCGTCGTTATCGGCGATGAACTTGTCCATTTCGTCAAAGCTCATAGCGTCGACGTTGACTTCGCCGTGTGCTTCGCCGATCAGTTTGTCGGCACGATGACGGGCCTTGCAGCTCTTGCAGTCCAGAAGCGGGTCGGAGAACGAGGAAACGTGGCCGGTCGTTACCCAAGTCTGGGGGTTCATGATGATGGCGGCGTCCAGACCGACGTTGTAGGGGCTTTCCTGTACGAATTTCTTCAGCCAGGCCTTTTTGACGTTGTTTTTAAATTCAACGCCCAAGGGGCCGTAGTCCCAGGAGTTGGCCAAACCGCCGTAAATTTCACTGCCTGCGTATACGAAACCGCGGCCCTTACAAAGGGCAACGATTTTATCCATTGTTTTTTCGGATTGTTCCATTTTTCATACCAACTTTCATTCTTTTTCTTGATAAAAGCAAATGTTAACTTGATGATTATATCATTATATAAAAATCGTGTCAACAGGGCAGGGCAAAATGTGCGGGAAAATCTCTTTTTTACTTTGCATCCGCATTGGCTGCGGCTACGTTTTTAACGAGTTCCAGCATTTGTGTGCGCAGCCAGTCGGGCTCCAGAATGCGTGCCGTGGGCGCCGCCACAACCAGGGACGCCAAAAAACGTTTGACGGAATGAAATTCACATTTGTACTGGTGGGCACCTTCTTTGTCCACGATGTAGGAGGCCATTTCAACGGCGGCCAATTTGTCTTCCAGCTGAATGGTTGCGTTGAACGGCAGCTGCATCTGCACAACGGATGCGCCCTCGTTGTATCCCTCCGTATCAGACAGGCGGCCTTTGTCGTCAAGAAATACGGTGTCGTTGGAGGAAATCAATAAAATAGGCAGGGAATACGGTTCCGTGTAGTAAAAACCTTTGCGGTTGGAGTCATAGGCAAGCGGGGCCTTCATCGTGGTACGCAGAAAGTCAATATCACGCTGGGCCTGCCTGTGCGAAATGGCGAAGCGTTCCGCCATACGGTTGGCGTTCGGATAAGCGCCGTCCGAAACGGTTTTGTGGAACCATTGTATGCGCGTGTTAGCCAGCATGAGCGTTGTCCTCCGTTTGTTGAGTCTGTTGGTCCTGTTGTTCCGGTTGTGCCTGTTGTTCCTGTTGCTCGGCCAAGGACGTCTGTGGGGCCGATACGTCAGTTCCGTCTTCCACATATGCTCCGGGCGTATTCCGGTTGTGGGATGAAAGCGCATGCCATCTTGCGCCTGCATAGATGGCGGCACAAATGAGAAGATACACCGGCCCGTCACTGCCGGCCACGGGATAGGTGACGTTGCCCATCAAAAGGAAGGCGGCGGCCGATGCAGACGTGACCGCGCACAAAGCGGCGGACAGCAGCGCTTTTCGGCCGTTATCGGCACCGGAAGCGGCACGCAGTTCTTCACAAATAAACAGGGCGAGTGCGAGAAGCGCAAATTGATACAAAAGTTTGGACGGGGAGTTCAGGGGAACGTACCAATCCGTAAAACTGTAGATGAAACTGACCACGGGCCACAAGAGAAATAAAAGGCCTGCAATAAAGCGGTAGGTTTTGCTCGGGTCACGCGTTAAGTATGTCGGGAAATAGACCAGTCCGCCGCAAAGACATACGAGGGAAGCGATGCTTTGGGCCGTCGGGGTAAACGGACGCAGCATCCAAAACAGGCAAAGCAAAATGCCGAGCGCCGGCATCAGTGCCAAATGGGGCGGCAGCGTGAAATACTGCGCCGGCCCGTCGCTCTTTCCACAGGACAAAAGCGCGTGCGCCGTAACCGTACCGCCGCATAGGATGAATAGGGCGTAAAAAAGCCAGGGGAGCGCGCTGCCGCTGTAAAAGTAACCGCCGCGTACGGACAGGTCCAATGCAATGGCGCCGCACAACCCGGCGGCCGCAACGCAAAGGACTGCGGTGACGGGGCACAGAACGTGCAAAAGCCGCACCGCTTTTTCTTTCCCGGTAATGGGGTCTGACATAATGCTGTATCCTTTCAAATGGAAATACTTTAACATTATATATTATAAAGGGAATATATGAACAAAGTGTGAACAAAACGACGTTTGTGCGACAAAATTTGTCGCACGTTTTTACTGATTTGCGCCGCTGCCGGGACGCGGCATTGTGCGTTTATTCAGCTGTATCGGCGTGAAACACGCGGCATGGTGTTATGAAACGGCTGCACAGGCTGAAATTTGTGCAATTGTCACAAAAATATTTTTTATTTTTGTTACATATTCACATAAAAAGGAGAAGAAAAAACTATTGCAATTTGTCTTTATATATAGTATAATATACCCGCTTGATTTGCGATGAAGCGAGAGGTTGCCACCTGCGGGACGCCGCACGGTGGGTAATTTTCGCAGAGCAGTCCGTTTTAACCGGGCGATAGACGTTTTACCTGAAGCTGTGTTTGCAGTTTCTTTGACTTCCTTATGGTGATGTCGGACCGGATGATCTCAGATGCTGATGAGATGCCAGGTCGATTTTTTTAGGAAAAGCAAAGAAACACACGGCACAGTGTTATGGACTTCAAACGCCCCGAATCACAACGTGTCCGACGTCAAGCCTTCATTATTATATATGATGCAAACGGACGCGAATATGAACAAGGAGGCACATCCCAAATGGCAGTTAACGAGAAACTCAGAATCAGACTCAAGAGCTACGATCACAAGCTGATCGATGCCGCAGCAGAGAAGATTGTTGAGACCGCGAAGAGAAACGGCTCCGAGGTTTCCGGTCCTATTCCGCTCCCCACCGAGAAGGAAATCGTAACCATCCTGCGCGCTGTACATAAGTACAAGGACAGCCGTGAGCAGTTCGAGCTCCGCACGCACAAGAGACTGATTGACATCCTCAAACCGTCTCAGAAGACCATTGACGCTCTGATGAGCGTTGAGCTCCCCGCCGGCGTTGAAATTGAAGTGAAAGATTAATCAAGCCGCTTCGTTTATTTCATCGACAGGCAAGCCCGTGCAGGTATCGCTCCAACCCGGCGGCCCGCACAGTAAGTCACGTTGACGTATCCCGATCGGGAAATTCAAAACGCCAACCAATAATTTACAGGAGAAAACATGAAAAAAGGTATTATCGGAAAGAAAATCGGTATGACCCAGATTTTCGATGAAGCCGGAAACGTTATCCCCGTAACCCTTGTTGAAGCAGGTCCGTGCGTTGTTGCACAGAAGAAGACCGCTGAGAACGACGGCTACGATGCGCTTCAGCTCGGCTTCATGGACGTGAAAGAAAAGCACGTTAACAAGGCTGAAAAAGGCCATTTTGAAAAAGCAGGTGTTGCTCTGAAGAAGCACCTGAAGGAATTCCGTCTGGAAGACAGCGCCAACCACAACGTCGGTGACGTCATTACCGTCGAAACCTTCGCCGCAGGCGACAAGGTCGACGTAACAGGTATGACCAAGGGCCGCGGTTACACCGGTGCCGTTAAGAGATGGAATCAGCACACTTTGTGCTCCACGCACGGTGTAGGTCCTATCCACAGAGAAGTCGGTTCCATGGGTCCCAACTCCTCCCCCTCCCGTGTATTTAAGAACAAGCACATGGCCGGCCAGTACGGTAACGAACAGGTCACCGTTTTGAATCTGAGAGTTGTTAAAATCGACGCTGAAAAGAATCTGATTGCCATCAAGGGCGCCATTCCCGGCGCTAAAGACGGCATCGTATTCCTTCGTGATTCGGTAAAAGCATAAACGGAAGGAGGAATAAAACATGCCGAACGTAGAATTAAAAGTCGTGGATATGAGCGGAAAAGAAGTTGGCTCTATCGCATTGTCCGAAACCATTTTCGGTGCGGAAATCAACGCCGCAGTCCTCCACGCCGCAGTCAGAACGTATCTGATGAATCAGAGACAGGGCACCCAGTCCACCCTCACCCGCACTGAGGTGAACGGCGGCGGTAAGAAGCCCTGGAGACAGAAGGGAACCGNNGCTGAAAACAATCTGTTGCTGGTTAAGGGATCCGTACCCGGACCCAAGAAGTCCCTTATCACCATCAAAGAGACTGTAAAATCAGGCAAATAATTTGATGGCAGGAAAGAAAGGAGGACTTAGATAATGGCAAACGTAGCTGTATTCAACATGCAGGGCAAGGAGATCGGAAAGATCGAACTTAACGATGCAGTGTTCGGAGTAGAAGTTAACGAGAACCTCGTACATCAGGCAGTAGTAGCACAGCTTGCTAATATGCGTCAGGGTACACAGAAGGCAAAGACCAGATCTGAAGTTTCCGGAGGCGGCGCAAAGCCCTGGAGACAGAAGGGAACCGGCCGCGCACGCCAGGGTTCCACACGTGCTCCTCAGTGGACGCACGGCGGTATCGCTCTCGGCCCGAAGCCCAGAGATTACCGCATCGCTATGAACAAGAAGACCAAGAGAGTTGCACTGTACAGTGCGCTTTCCGCTAAGGTTGCCGAGGGCAATCTGATTGTCGTTGACGATATCAAATGTGAAGGCTACAAGACGAAGACCATGGTTGCCATGCTGAAGGCATTCGGCGCCGACAGAAAGTCTTTGATCGTTCTGCCCGAGAAGGACACCTTCGTTGTGAAGAGCTGTGCCAACATTCCCGGCGTAAAGACCTGCCTGTTCAACACGATCAACGTGTACGACATTCTGAACGCCGATAAGTTTATCGTTTCCAAGGCAGCCGTTGAAAAACTGCAGGAGGTGTACGCATAATGAAGAACGTAGAAGACATCATTATTAAACCTCTGATCACCGAGGAAAGCATGGACAAGTTGGCCGACAAGACCTACACCTTCAAGGTTCAGAAGAACGCTACCAAGCCGGAAATCGCCGTAGCCGTTGAAACCATGTTCAAGGTACAGGTTGCATCCGTCAACACCATTAATATGAAAAAGAAGCCCAAGAGACTCGGCGTACATGCCGGCTACACGGCCGAATGGAAGAAAGCCATCGTAACTCTGACCGCCGATTCCAAGACGATCGAGTTCTTCGACGGTTTGAACTGAGAGTAGGAGGATTGAAGAATGCCTACAATTAAGTATAAGCCGACAACCCCCGGCAGAAGAGGTATGACAGTACCGTCTTTCGAGGAACTGACCAAGTTCAGCCCCGAGAAGAGCCTGATTACTGTTAAGAAAAAGAACGCCGGCCGTAACAGCTACGGTAAGATCACCGTACGTCATCGCGGCGGCGGCAACAAAGTTAAGTACAGAATCATCGATTTCAAGCGTGCCGACAACAGCGCTGCAAAGGTCATCGGTATCGAATACGACCCGAACCGCACCGCTTACATCGCACTGCTGCAGAACGATGCAGGCGACAAGAGCTACATCATCGCTCCCGTCGGCCTGAAAGTCGGCGACACCGTATATGCCGGTGCCGAATCCGATATTAAACCCGGTAACACGCTGCCCCTGGCCAACATTCCCGTTGGTACCGAGATTCACAACGTTGAGTTGTACCCCGGTAAAGGTGCTCAGCTGGTTCGTTCCGCCGGTGTTTTCGCACAGTTGATCGCTAAGGAAAACGGCGAAGCTCAGGTTCGTCTGCCTTCCGGTGAAGTACGTATCGTCCGTCTGGACTGCATCGCAACCATCGGTCAGGTCGGCAACATCGAGCACGATACCGTTAAAGTCGGTAAAGCCGGTAAGACCCGTCATAAGGGCATCCGTCCTACCGTTCGCGGTTCTGTCATGAACCCCTGCGATCACCCTCACGGTGGTGGTGAAGGTAAGTCCCCTGTCGGTCATCCGTCACCCATGACGCCTTGGGGTAAGCCTGCTATGGGTCTGAAGACTCGTAATAAGAAGGCTCGCACCAACAAGTTCATCGTGAAACGCAGAAATGACAAATAAGGAGGGAGTATAAGATGAGCAGAAGTTTGAAAAAAGCACCGTTCGTAGAAGCTAAGCTGTTTGCACGCGTCTGTGCCATGAATGAAAAGGGCGAAAAGAAAGTCCTGAAAACGTGGTCCCGCGCTTCTACTATATTCCCTGAATTCGTAGGTCACACCATCGCCGTTTACGACGGCCGCAAGCACATCCCGGTATACGTTACCGAGGATATGGTAGGCCGCAAGCTCGGTGAGTTCGCTCCTACCCGTACGTTCAAGGGCCATGCAGGCTCCAAGACGTCCAACAACGGTAACTAAGCAAGGAGGTAGAGTACAATGGAATATGATGTTAAGGTAGGCAAAGCGTGCCTGAACTACGCCCGTATCTCTCCCCGCAAGGTTCGCCTGGTGTTGGATTTGATCCGCGGTAAGAACGTGGACGCCGCTATGGGTATTCTGAAGAACACCCCTAAGATGGGCGCCGAGTATCTGGTTAAACTGTTGGGAAGCGCCGCTGCTAACGCAGAGAACAATTTCCAACTGGATCCCTCTAAGTTGTATGTTTGTGAGTGCTATGCCAACGAAGGCCCCACTCTGAAAAGAGTTATGCCCCGCGCAAAAGGCAGCGCCGACAGAATCTTTAAGAGAACCAGTCACATCACGGTTGTCGTAAAAGAGAGAGACTGAGAGAAGGAGGGTTTGATTAAGAATGGGTCAGAAAGTTAATCCCCACGGCCTTCGCGTGGGTGTCATTCAAAACTGGGATTCCAGATGGTTCACCAATGACGAAAAGTTCGGTGATACTATCGTATCCGACTACAACATCAGAAAATACCTGAAGAAAGAACTTCAGGAAGCCGGCGTTCCGAAGATTGAAATTGAACGTGACGGCAAGAGAGTTCGTATTTTCATTTTCTGCGCAAAGCCCGGTATGGTTATCGGCCGCGGCGGCGACGGAATCAACAAATACAAGAACGAACTCGTAAAGATGGTTGGCGACAAGGATGTTGTTATTAACGTCGTTGAAGTTAAGCAGCCCGATATGAACGCACAGCTGGTTGCCGAGAACATTGCTTCTCAGCTCGAGCGCCGCGTTGCATTCCGCCGCGCCATGAAGATGGCTATTCGTAACACCATGCGCCAGGGCGCTAAGGGTATCAAGATTACCTGCAGCGGTCGTTTGGGCGGTGCCGAAATTGCCCGTGTTGAACATTACCATGAAGGTTCTATTCCACTGCAGACGCTCCGTGCCGATATCGACTACGGTTTCTGGGAAGCAAATACCACCTATGGTAAGATTGGTATCAAAGTATGGATTTACAAGGGTGAGGTCCTCTCCGAGGTTAACCGCACTTCCGTAACCGACACCGCTCCTGCTAAGCGCGACGATCGTCGCGGCGGCAACCGCGGTGAACGCCGTGACAACCGCGGTGAACGTCGTGACAACCGTCATGACAGCCGTAACGGTCGCGGTGAGGCTCCCAAGCCCGTATACCGTGACGGCCGTGTGCCGAAGCCCCAGAAGCCGAAGGCTCCTGAAGCTCCGGTTGCAACCGAGACCGAAGGAGGGGAACAGTAAGTTATGTTAATGCCTAAGAGAGTTAAATACCGTCGCGTACACCGCGGCAGATTGACCGGTAAAGCTTACCGCGGAAACAAGCTTTCCAACGGTTCTTTCGGTTTGGTCGCTCTGGAACCCTCCTGGATTACCAGCAAGCAGATCGAGGCTGCCCGTATTGCAATGACACGTTACATCAAGCGTGGCGGTCAGGTTTGGATTAAGATTTTCCCGGATAAGCCCATCACCGAGAAACCCGCTGAAACCCGAATGGGTTCCGGTAAGGGTACGCCTGAGTACTGGGTAGCCGTTGTTAAGCCGGGTAAGGTTCTGTTCGAAATGGACGGTGTAAGCGAGGCTGATGCCAAAGAGGCTATGCGTCTGGCTTCCACCAAACTGCCGATTAAGTGCAAGTTCATTTCCAAAGAATCCGAAGAGAATGCTTAAAGGAGGTAAATACCAGTGAAAGCAACAGAACTGAAAGAATTAACTGTCGAACAGCTGGAAGCAAAACTCAAAGAAATGAAGAGTGAGCTTTTTAACCTCCGGTTCCAGCATGCGATTAATCAGCTTGAGAATCCGCACAGAATTACGGAAGTCAAGCGCGATATTGCTCGCGTAATGACCATTCTTCAAGAGAAGAAAGCCTAAAGCTTGAAAAGGAGGAACAGTCATGGAAGAAAGAGCATTAAGAAAAACCAGAGTCGGCATCGTTGTCAGCGATAAGATGGATAAAACCGTTGTCGTTGCTATTAAGGACAACGTAAAGCATGCCGTTTACGGTAAGATTATTAAGCGCACCAGCAAGGTTCACGCGCAGGATGATGAGAACGCGTGCGGCATCGGCGATACGGTTGAAATTATGGAGACCCGCCCGTTGTCCAAAACGAAGAGATGGCGCGTCGTTCAGATCATCGAAAAAGCGAAATAATTTCGCTTCATTATTAAGAATTCGAATAGTAAATACGTCGATGCGTATTGAAACAGTAGGAGGAAAATAAAGTGATTCAGCAACAAACATTATTGAACGTTGCCGACAACACTGGTGCAAAGGAACTGATGTGCATTCGCGTACTCGGTGGCTCCGGCCGTCGTTACGCCAACATCGGTGACATTATTGTATGCGCCGTTAAGAAAGCCGCTCCCGGCGGTGTTGTTAAAAAAGGTGACGTCGTTAAAGCAGTCGTTGTAAGAACCGTTCACGGCACGAAGCGTGCTGACGGTATCTGCGTCAGATTCGACGATAACGCTGCCGTTATTATTAAGGAAGACAAGACCCCCCGCGGAACCCGTGTATTTGGGCCGATCGCGCGCGAACTGCGTGATACCAAAGAAGAAGGTTTCCTGAAGATTTTGTCTCTCGCACCCGAAGTACTGTAAGGAGGTATCGAACAACATGGCTAATTTACACGTTAAAAAAGGCGATACCGTCGTAGTACTCAGCGGTGACGACAAGGGCGTCAAGGGCGAAGTTATCGCAACTTCTCCCGCTGAAGGCAAGGTAATCGTTAAGGCTGTCAACATGATTCACAAACACGTTAAACCCCGCAAGCAGGGTGAGGCCGGCGGCATCGTTGATGCCGAGGGTGCAATCTATGCATCCAAGGTTGCTCTGTACTGCTCCAAGTGCGACAAGGGCGTACGCGTTAAGGTGAAGACCACCGAAGACGGCAAGAAAATCCGCGTTTGTGCAAAATGCGGTCAGGAACTTTGATAGGAGGTAAGTGACAATGGCAAGACTGAAAGAAACTTACAAGTCCGAAATTGCACCGGCCTTGATGAAAAAGTTCCAGTATAAGAGCGTAATGCAGATCCCGAAGCTGGATAAGATCGTTGTTAACATCGGTGCCGGCGAAGCCAAGGAAAACTCCAAGGTTATCGAAGCCGCTATTTCCGATTTGACGCTGATCACCGGTCAGAAGGCCGTTCCTACGTATGCAAAGAAATCCGTTGCAAACTTCAAGGTTCGTGCCGGCATGAAGATCGGTGCCAAGGTTACGCTGCGCGGCGAAAAGATGTACGAATTCATGGACAGACTGTTCAACTTCGCACTGCCCCGCGTACGTGACTTCAAGGGTATCAACCCCAACGCTTTCGACGGTCGCGGTAACTACTCTCTCGGTTTGAAAGAGCAGCTGATCTTCCCCGAAATCGAGTACGACAAAATCGACAAGATTCGCGGTATGGATATCTGCTTCGTTACCACGGCACAGACCGATGACGAAGCTCGCGAGATGCTGAAGGCATTCGGCGCTCCCTTCGCTGACTGATAAGGAGGTAATGCAAGATGGCAAAGAAATCAATGATTTTGAAACAGCAGGCTGAGCAGAAATTCTCTACCCGCCGTTACAACCGCTGCAAGATCTGCGGACGTCCCCATGCTTATCTCCGTAAGTTCGGCATCTGCCGTATCTGCTTCCGTAACCTCGCATACAAGGGCGAGATTCCGGGCGTAAAGAAGGCATCCTGGTAATAATTTCATTACCCTCAACTTATCAGCAGGAAGTTAATCGAATATTCGTTGGACTTAACCACTGATATGCCGCCGATTCATTCGGCAGCAAGAAAAAAATTAACTTGCATATGGAGGATTTTTACAATGCAAATCTCTGATGTAATCGGTGATATGCTCACCAGAATCAGAAACGCCGGTACTGCTAAACACGCAACTGTTGACGTTCCGGCTTCCAATATGAAGAAGTCCATCGCTGACATCCTTGTCAGCGAGGGCTACGTTCAGAGCTATCAGTTGATCGATGACGGCAAACAGGGCACCATCCGCATCACGCTGAAGTACACGGCCGGTAAGCAGAAGGTTATCCGCGGCATTCGCCGTGTATCCAAGCCCGGTCTGCGTATCTACGCATCCTGCGAGGATATGCCCAAGGTTATGAACGGCCTGGGTATCGCCATCGTTTCCACTTCCAAGGGTATTATGACCGACAAACAGGCACGCGCTGCTCACATCGGCGGCGAAGTGCTCGCGTTTGTATGGTAATAGGAGGTAATTGACATGTCACGTATCGGAAATATGCCCATTACCGTTCCCGCAGGTGTTACCGTTACCGTTGCCGAAGGCAACAACGTCACCGTTAAGGGTTCCCTCGGTACTTTAACCAACAAATTCAGCACCCTCATTACCATTAAGCAGGACGCTAACGTCATCACCCTCACCCGTGCAAACGACGAGGACCTGACCCGCTCCCTGCACGGTCTGACCCGCGCTCTGCTGGCAGACATGGTAATCGGTGTTTCCGCCGGCTATTCCAAGACCCTGAAGATTGAGGGTATTGGTTACAAGGCCACCAAATCCGGCAAAAACCTGCAGCTGTTCCTGGGCCACTCTCTGATGCCCACTACCGGACTGCCCCAGGCTAAGTTCATCTTCCCCGAAGAGAACGGTATTACGTTCGACGTTCCGGACCAGAACACCATCGTTGTCAAGGGTATTGACAAACAGGCTGTCGGTCAGATCGCTGCCGTTATCCGCTCCAAGAGACCGCCCGAACCCTACCATGGCAAGGGTGTTCTGTACGAGGGTGAACACGTTCGCCGCAAGGCCGGTAAGACCGGTAAATAATTGAAAGGAGAGAAGTGAAATGGTTTCGAGAAAAGATAAAAATTTGACTCGTCTGAAGAGACATAAGAGAGTCAGAGCGAAAATTTCCGGCACCGCAGAACGTCCGCGCTTGGCCGTATATCGTTCCAACGCGAACATCAGCGCCCAAATCATTGATGACGTCACCGGTGTGACGCTCGTCAGCGCTTCCACTTTCGGCAAGAATTACGAAGGTAACGGCGGCAACAAGGAAGCAGCAAGATTCGTAGGCAAAACCATTGCCGAAGCAGCAATGGCAAAGGGTATCACCGAAGTCGTATTCGACCGCGGCGGCTATCTTTATCACGGACGTGTATCGGAATTGGCTGAAGGCGCTCGCGAGGGCGGCCTGAAGTTCTAATCGCCGGTTTGTACACTGTTCAAGTTTATTGAACATTCATTTGGAGGAAAATATGGCTAACAAATTTAATCCGGCCGAACTCGAATTGACCGAGTCCATGGTCGCTTTGAACCGTGTTTCCAAGACCGTAAAAGGTGGTCGTATCGCCCGCTTCGCCGCTATTATGGCTGTGGGTGACGGCAATGGACACGTAGGTGTAGGTCTCGGTAAAGCTGCCGAGGTTCCCGAAGCAATCCGCAAGGGTCTTGAGGATGCTAAAAAGAATATGATCACGGTTTCCCTGAAGGGAACCACCATTCCCCACGAAGTTATCGGTGAGTTCGGTGCCGGCAAGGTTCTTCTGAAGCCTGCTGCACCCGGTACCGGTATCATCGCCGGCGGTAAAGTCAGAGCCATTCTGGAGCTCGCAGGTATTAAGAACATTCGTGCTAAGTGCCTGCGTTCCAACAACCCGACCAACGTTGTGAAAGCAACCATGGCCGGCTTGGCTGAACTGCGCACCGCTGAGGAAGTTGCCAAGGTTCGTGATATCGACGTGGCTTCTTTGAAGAACTGAGGAGGTAAGGTGCTATGATGAAGAAAGTTACTTTAACGAAGAGCCTTATCGCCGCAAAACCCAATCAGAAGGCTACTGCCCAGTCTCTCGGTTTGAGAAAGATTGGCGACAGCGTTCTTCATGAGGACAACGCCGTTCTGGCCGGCAAGGTTCACGTTCTGGCAACGTTTGTCAGCGTGGCTGCTGCCGACGAGAAGAAAGCATGAAGGAGGTAAGTAAACAATGAAACTTCATGATTTGAAACCCGCAGAGGGTTCTACCCGCGAAGAATTCCGCAAGGGTAGAGGCACGGGCTCCGGTAACGGTAAGACTGCCGGTAAGGGCCACAAGGGTCAGAACGCGCGCTCCGGCGGCGGTGTAAGACCCGGTTTTGAAGGCGGTCAGCTTCCCCTGTACCGCAAGCTCCCCAAGAGAGGCTTTAAAAACTTCTTTGCCGTTAACTATGCAATTGTGAACGTCGCTGCTCTGGACCGTTATGAAGACGGTACCGTCGTTGACGCTGCACTGCTGCTGAATGACGGCGTTATCACCAAAGAACTTGACGGTCTGAAGGTTCTGGGTAACGGCAACGTTTCCAAGAAGCTGACTGTTAAGGCTGCTAAATTCTCCGGTACCGCAAAGGAAAAGATCGAAGCTGCAGGCGGGAAAGCCGAGGAGGTATAATCATGTTTCAGACGCTGAAGAATGCATGGAAAGTGCAGGAGTTGAGAAACAAGATTCTTTTCACCTTGTTAATCCTCGTTATTTACCGGTTGGGTGCAGTCATCCCCGTTCCGTATGTCAGCGCCGCAGCGATTGACTCTTTCAATTCCTATGCCAATGGTTCTATCTTGACCTACATGAACATCCTGTCCGGTGATGCATTCGGTAAGGCAACGATTTTCGCCCTGTCCGTATCGCCGTACATCACTTCATCCATCGTTATGCAGCTGCTCTGCGTGGCTATTCCCGCGCTGGAGAAGCTGTCCAAGAACGGTGAAGAAGGTCGTAAAAAGATTTCTGCCATGACCCGTTGGGTTACGGTCGGTTTGGCTCTCATTACCGCTATCGGTTACACCAAACTGATGAGCTCTTACGATATGGTTGTCGACAGTGCATTGAACGATAACGGCAACGTGAAATTCTTCGTTTCCGTCGTTATGGTTGCCTGCTACTGTGCCGGCGCAGCCCTGATTATGTGGCTGGCTGAAACAATCAATGGTAAAGGAATCGGCAACGGTATCTCCATGATTCTGTTTGCCAACATCATTGCCGGTATCCCGAATTACGTTGCAGGTCTTGTAAACCTGGTAAACGGTGCAAAGCATCTCGCCGTCGGTATCATCGTCGGTGTGCTTGCCGTTGCGTTTGTGCTCGGTATCATCGTGTTGATCGTATGGTTCACCGCATCCGAACGCAGAATTCCCGTTATGTATGCAAAGCGCGTTGTTGGTCGTAAAATGTACGGTGGTCAGAACAGCAATCTGCCCCTGCAGATGAACATGGCCGGCGTTATGCCGATCATCTTCTCCTCTTCCATCGTATCCATTCCTTCCACCATCGCTGCGTTCATCACGAACGAGAACAACTGGTTCTACAAGTTCTCCAACAACTACTTCAACTATGACAAACCCCTTTACATTGCGTTCTATCTGGGCTTGATTCTGGCTTTCTCTTACTTCTATATTACGATTTCCTTCAACCCTGTTGAAGTATCCAACAATATCAGAAGCCAGGGCGGCTCCGTTCCGGGTATTCGTCCCGGCAAACCCACTTCCGATTATATCACGAAGATTCTGAACCGCGTTACCTTTATGGGCGCCATCTTCCTGTGCGTTGTTTCCGGCGTTCCGCTGATTGCCAATGCACTCTCCGGTGGTTCCCTGATGGCTATCGCATTCGCAGGTTCTTCCATCATGATCGTTGTCGGTGTTGCTTTGGAAGTATTCCGTGACATTGAGTCTCAGCTGACGCTGCGCAACTACAAGGGTTTCCTGGATTGATGACCAATCCGTTCGGAGGAAAATAAAAGTATGCAACTCATTTTAATGGGCGCTCCGGGCGCGGGTAAAGGTACCCAAGCCGCTTTTATCACGAACAAGTTCGGTATTCCTTCCATCTCCACAGGTGATATCCTGCGCGGGGCAGTGAAGGCCGGTACCGAACTTGGCCTCCGTGCCAAGTCCTTTATGGACAGCGGCGCGCTGGTACCCGACGAGATTATTATCAATCTGATTAAAGATTACATTGCATCCGACGCATGCAAAAACGGTTTCATTCTGGACGGTTTTCCGCGTTCCATTCCGCAGGCGCAGGCGCTTGCCGACCTGGGCGTGAAAATCGACTGCTGCCTCTCCATTGAGGTGCCGGACGAAGCCATTGTTGCACGTATGAGCGGCCGCCGGATTTGTTCCGGCTGCGGCGCTTCCTATCACGTCGTTACGTTACGCCCGAAGGTGGAAAACGTATGCGACAAGTGCGGTGCGTCGTTATACGTCCGCGATGATGATGCTCCTGAAACTGTCTTAAAACGGCTCGGGACCTATCATGCGCAAACCGAACCCCTGAAGGAGTTCTACGGCAAGTTGGGTCTGTTGAAAACGGTTGACGGTCACCGCCCGGTTGAGGTTGTGTCCGAAGAAATCAATCGTCTTCTGGCCGAATGCTGAACAGTGAACTGAATTGCTATGATTAAGTTAAAAAATGCAACGCAGATTGCGGAAATGCGGGATGCCTGCCGGATTACCGGCGAGGCACTGCTCGCTGCAAGAGATTGCGTTCGTGAGGGCGTAAGCACTTACGAAATCGATCGTGTCGTTCGGGAATACATTGAAAAGCACGGTGCAAAGCCGTCTTTCCTCGGTTATGCCGGATTCCCGGGCAGCGCGTGTATCAGTATCAACGATGAGGTCATTCACGGGATTCCTTCCAAAAAGAAGATTCTTCGTGAAGGGGATATCGTTAAAATCGACGTCGGCGCCTTTTATAAAGGCTATCACGGCGACAGCGCAAGAACCATCGGCGTGGGACGCATCAGTCCCGAGGCCGAGCAGCTCATTCGCGCTACCCGCGACAGTTTCTTCGCCGGTGTTGCCGCTCTTGTTCCGGGAAACCGGCTGGGCGACGTGGGCGCGGCTGTGGATAACGTCGCGCGCCAAAACGGTTTTTCTACCGTAAAACGGTACGTGGGACACGGTGTGGGTCATGACCTGCACGAATCTCCCGACGTTCCCAACTATGGTGAGGCGGGCAGAGGTCTTCGACTGATGTCGGGGATGACGCTTGCTATTGAACCCATGGTGAACGCCGGCACGGAAGACGTGTACGAACTGCCGGACGGTTGGACCGTAAAAACGCGCGATCATAAGTTGTCTGCCCATTATGAGAACACCGTGGCACTGATGGATAACGGTGTCCTGATCATGACACAAATCGAAGATGACTTTTAATCAGCAATAAAGAATAGGGAGGGATCAGTTTGCCGAAGGATGACGTAATTGAATTTGAAGGAACCGTGTTAGAGGCTCTTCCAAATGCCAATTTTAAAGTGAAGCTTCCCAACGGTCACGTTGTAACAGCCGTGATTTCCGGAAAGCTTCGTCAAAACTATATCAGAGTTTTGCCCGGTGACCACGTTACCGTTGAAGTGTCGGTGTACGACCTTGACAGGGGACGCATTACCTGGCGAAGCAAATGAACCACCACAACACTTAATCACAAGAAAGGTATGGTATATACAAATGAAGGTTAGACCATCCGTTAAGAAGATCTGCGATAAATGCAAGATCATCAAGAGAAAAGGTAAGGTTATGGTGATCTGCGAGAACCCCAAGCACAAACAGAGACAGGGTTAAGCAAGAACCTAACCACAAATTAGTACAGAGAGGTGAAATACAAGAATGGCTCGTATAGCTGGTGTTGATATTCCCAACGAAAAACGTGTAGAGATTGCGCTGACCTATATTTACGGTATCGGCCGCAAGTCCTCTAATGACATTCTCGCCAAAACAGGCATTAACCCCGACACGCGCGCCAAAGACCTCACCGAGGACGAAGTTGCCAAGATTCGTGAAGTTATCGAATCTGAGTATTCCGTTGAAGGTGATCTGCGTCGCGACGTTGCCATGAACATTAAGAACATGGTTGAAATTAACTGCTACCGCGGTGTCCGCCACAGAAAAGGTCTGCCGGTTCGCGGTCAGAGAACAAAGACCAACGCAAGAACCCGCAAAGGTCCCGCAAAGACCATTGCAAACAAGAAGAAATAAAGGAGTGGCATAACGATGGCAAAAGTTGCACAAACTACCGCAAAAAAAGTCGTCAAAAGACGCCGCGAACGTAAGAATGTTGAAAAGGGTGTCGTTCATATCGCCGCTACTTTCAATAACACGATCGTTACTGTTACCGATATGGAAGGTAATACGCTGTCCTGGGCTGCTGCCGGCGAACTCGGCTTCAAGGGCTCCAGACAGTCTACTCCCTTCGCTGCACAGTCCACTGCCGAAGCTGCCGCTAAGGGCGCTCTCGAATACGGACTGAAATCTGTTGAAGTATACGTTAAGGGCCCGGGTCAGGGTCGTGAATCTGCTATCCGCGCATTGGAGACCGTTGGTCTGACCATTACGCTGATCAGAGACGTTACCCCCATTCCCCACAACGGATGCAGACCGCCTAAGCGCCGTCGCGTTTAATTTCAAGAGGAGGCATAAACATTATGGCAAGATATACTGGACCTGCTTGCAAACTTTGCCGCAGAGAGGGCACGAAGCTCTTCCTGAAGGGCGACCGTTGCGTTTCCGGTAAGTGTGCTCTGGATCGCAGAAGCGCAGCTCCCGGCCAGCATGGCGCGGCAACCAAGAAGCAGAGAGAATATGGTATGCAGCTTCGTGAGAAGCAGAAGACCAGAAGATACTACGGTGTCCTCGAGAAGCAGTTCGTGAACTACTACGAAGAGGCAGACCGCAGAGAAGGCATCACCGGTGAAAACCTGATTTGCCTGCTGGAACGCCGTTTGGATAACGTCGTTTACAGAATGGGTATGGCTGAAAGCCGTCCCGAAGCAAGACAGTTGGTTACGCACGGACATTTCACGCTGAACGGCAAGAAGGTTAACATTCCTTCTCTGATTATCAAAGCCGGCGACGTGATTGCCGTTAAGGAATCCAGCCGTTCTTCCGAGAAGTTCAAGTCCCTCGCTGAAGGTCTTGACTCCCGCATTTTCCCGAAGTGGTTGGCCGTCGATAAGAACGCGTTGTCTGCAAAAGTAACCGTTCTGCCTGAAAGATCCGACGTTGACTTCCCGCTCGACGAACAGCTGATTGTCGAACTTTATTCCAAGTAATCGGTGGAGTTCGCGCAGCTTGAAGCGCGGTCCGCTGAAGATCCCCGTATAATTTATTAGGAGGTTTTTTGGAATGATTGAGATTATGAAGCCCAGCATCGAGTTGGTAAAAGAAGATGAAACGAGCGGTACATTCGTGATTGAACCGTTGGAACGCGGTTACGGTATTACGTTGGGTAACTCCCTGCGTCGCGTGCTGCTGGGTTCTTTGCCCGGCGCTGCCGTTTCCTCCATCAAAATCGATGGCGTTCTGCACGAGTTCTCCACCGTCCCCGGCGTACTGGAAGACGTTACCGAAATCGTTTTGAACGTAAAAGGCATTATTGCCAAACTGCACTCCGATGAACCGAAAACCGTAGTGATTGACGTTGCGGGTCCCCGCGACGTAACGGCCGCTGATATTTCTCCGGACGCTGATCTCGAGATTTTGAATCCCGACCTCCACATCGCTACCCTGGCAAACGGCGCTCATTTCTACATGGTACTGACGTTCACCTGCGGACGTGGTTATATTTCCCAGGACAAGAACAAACAGTTGCATGCCGCTGCAGCCGGTAATAACGTCTCCGCACCTTTGGGTACCATCTACACAGACTCGATTTATACCCCCGTTCTCAAGGTAAACTACACCGTTGACGATACCCGTGTCGGTAACAACACCGACCTGGATAAGCTGACGCTGGAAGTATTGACCAACGGAACGATTTCCGCTAAGGACGCCGTAGCCCTTGGCGCCAAGATTCTCAACAATTATCTCAGTTCGTTTGTCGAATTGTCAGACGAAGCCGCTAATAAGGTCGCCGTAACCACCGGCGAAGATACTTCCGGTGAGGGAGTACTTGAGATGACTATTGAAGACCTTGACCTGTCTGTGCGCAGTTTCAACTGCCTCAAACGTGCCGGAATCAATACGGTCGGTGATCTGGTAAGCCGTACCGAGGACGAGATGATTCACGTCCGCAACCTCGGTAAAAAGTCACTGGAGGAAGTTACGCAGAAACTCGAGAGCCTGAACCTGACGTTCAAGCCCGACGAAGAGTAAGCCGCTTCTCCGCCACACAATTCTTAGTTGCATAATAACATAAGGAGGGAAAGACAATGCCCGGAAGAAAACTTGGCAGACCTGCCGAACATCGCGTTGCTATGCTGCGCGGTATGGTTACGCTGCTGCTGGAAAACGGCCAGGTAAAGACGACCTTGACGAGAGCCAAGGAACTTGCTCCTGTTGCCGATAAAATGATTACCCTCGGTAAGAAGAACACGCTGGCTTCCCGCCGTGCTGCTCTTGCTTACATCACGAAAGAAGACGTTGTAACCAAACTGTTCAACGAAATCGCTCCCAAATATGCAGAGCGTAACGGTGGTTACACCCAGATCTTCAAGATGGGTCCCCGTCGCGGTGACGCTGCTGAAATGGCCGTTATCAGACTCGTTGAGGATTAATCAATTGCTTTTATAACAAAAAACGCATCCCGTATGGGGTGCGTTTTTTGTTTGTTATCCGTTGTCTGCGGCGCAATATCAAAAAAGGACGGCCGCTCGTTCGGCCGTCCTTTTGGACAGTGTGTTATCGGTTTGACCGTTTTTTACTGTTCTGTCAGAACTTGGAAAAAAGGAGGCAGAAGCGCCGATCTCCCTCTCCGGGAGCTGTACTGGGTACTGCAGGGGAGGGAATCGGCGGTAGGAAAAGCACGTCTTTTTGGCTTTATTCCGGGAAACAAATATAATTGTGATTACTCACATAAAGTGGTGAACGAAATGAGAAACATATAAATATTGCTTTTCCGGTCTGACCGTTTTTTACTGTTCTGATTTAGGGAAGGAGTCCTTCAAGCCGACAACTCTGTTAAAGGTGTTGTCGAGCTTAGAATCCTTGCAGAAGTAGCCGAAGCGGACGAACTGGAACTTGTCCCCGGCTTTGGCACTCGCCAGCGAGGGCTCGATTTTGGCGCCCGTAACGACCGTCAGGGAGTTGGGATTGATGTAGTCCGTATATTCTTTGCCTTCGGGCTTGTCAGCGGGATTTTCCAGAGTGGTCAGGTTCTCGTACAGGTGGAGCGTGGTGTCCAGCGCATCCTTGGCGGAAAGCCAATGGATGGTGCCCTTGATCTTGCGGCCGTCGACGGGATTGCCGTTACCGGTCTCCAGGTCTGCCGTGACGTGGATTTCTTTGATCGTGCCGTCGGCATTTTTCACGATTTCACCGCACTTGATGATGTAGGCGCCCATCAAGCGAACTTCACCTTCCGGCTTCAGACGGAAGAATTTGGGAGGCGGAACCTCGGCAAAGTCATCGGCGTCAATGAACAGCTCGCGGCAGAAGGGAACGGCGCGTGTGCCGCGCTCGGGATACTGCGGATGGTTGGGCAGGTCAAAGGTTTCCGTCTTGTCCTCGGGATAGTTGTCCACAATCAGCTTGATGGGGTGCGCAATGGCGATGCGGCGGTCGGCCGTTTCGTTCAGCTCGTCGCGAATGCAGGCCTCCAGCTGGCGGATATCCACCAAGCTGTCGGATTTCGCCACACCGGTACGGCTGATAAACTCCAGAATGGAGGAACCGGTATAGCCGCGGCGGCGCAGGCCGCACAGCGTGGGCATACGCGGGTCATCCCAACCGTCCACCACGCCGCCCTCAACCAGGCCGCGCAGGAAACGCTTGGACAGCACCGTGTAGGTGATGTTCAAACGGGCAAATTCAATCTGACGGGGGAAGCCGACGGGGTTGCCGGGGATATTCACGTTGTCGCGTACCCAGTTGTACAGCGGACGATGAATCTCATATTCCAGGGAGCACAGCGAGTGGGTGATGTGTTCCAGCGCATCCTGAATGGGATGGGCAAAGTCGTACATCGGGAAGATGCACCACTTGGTGCCCTGACGGTGATGTTCCACGTACTTGATGCGGTAGATGACGGGGTCGCGCATGCAGAAGTTGCCGGACGCCAGGTCAATCTTGGCGCGCACGGTGTACTTACCTTCCGGGAATTCGCCGTTGCGCATGCGGGCGAACAGATCCAGGGATTCTTCCACGGGGCGGTCACGCCACGGGGAAACAGCCGGATGCGTCAGGTCGCCGCAGTATTTCGGGTTACGGAAGTCCTCGGCAGACAGTTCGCAAACGTAAGCCAAACCGCGTTTGATCAGGTCAACAGCCAGTTCATAGTCTTTTTCAAAATAGTCGGAACCATAGAAGAAGCGGTCGTCCCAGTCAAAGCCCAGCCATTTGATGTCCTCTTTGATGGCGTCCACGTACTCGGTGTCTTCCTTGGCAGGGTTGGTATCGTCCATACGCAGGTTGCACAGGCCGTTGTATTTTTTAGCCATACCGAAGTCAACGCACAGTGCCTTGCAGTGGCCGATGTGCAAATGGCCGTTGGGCTCGGGAGGGAAGCGCGTGTGCACCTTCATCCCGGGATTGGCGGCGAGGTCTTCATCCATGAAGTCCTGTATAAAGTTTTTACTGATAATTTCTTCCATACTACGTTTATACCTTTCGTTTAATCAAAGCGCAGCCAGTGCGTTTTTCATGCGCGCCGTTACGCAGTCGGCACCCAAGGTCTGCATCACCGCATACATATCGGGGGAAGCCAGTTTGCCGGTGAGTGCCAGGCGCAGGAACATACTGATATCGGCCACGCTGCCTTTGAAGGCGGCGGGATCGGCCTTGTAGGCTTTCATATCGGACGCATAGCCGAGATTGTCGGCTACGGCCTTAATCTTATCAAACCAAACGTTCATCTCGTCAGCGGGGTCATAGGACGCTAAGAATGCGTTAATGGCCGCCTTGATATCGTCACGGGCAAATTCCCCGGGGAAGGCATCCTGCATGGTAAACAGTTCGTCAAAGAAGAAGCCCATATATCCCTTGGCATCAGCCCAGGTTGCCAAATCTTTACGCGGTTTCTTGCCGCCGCGGCCGATGGCAAACGCCTGCAGCGCTACGTTATTGTGGTTTTGCAAAAGCGCACCGAAATCGGGATCATACTGCAGGGCCCATTCCGTTACGGCAGCGAGGACCTGCTCGGCACTCATGCGGGAAATGACGTTCTTGGAAACGTCGTTCAGCTTATCAAAGTCGAACAAACAACCCGAGGCACTCATCTTTTTGATATTGAAGGGGAAGTCGGTGTACGGGGCGTCGGGGTTTTGCGTACGCCATTCCTCAAAGTTGGAATTGAGCAACGTCATAACGTACTCGCAAACGCAGGCAGGGGCGTAGCCCATGCGGGAATAGTCGTCCATATTGGCGCCCATATCGCGCTTGGACAGCTTCTTTTTGTTGCCGTTTTCGTCCAGACGCATAATTTGGGAGATATGCATGAACTTGGGTAATTTGAACCCGAGATAGCGGAACAACTGAATGTGCTTGGGCAGGGAAGGCAGCCATTCCTCACCGCGAATGACGTGCGTCGTGCCCATTAAATGGTCGTCTATGGCGTGCGCAAAATGATAGGTGGGAATGCCGTCGGATTTTAACAAAACGAAATCCTCATCGTTTTCGGGCACTTCCAGCGCGCCGCGGACCAGGTCGGTGAAGGGAATACGTTTTTCCGGATTGCCGTCGGCACGGATGCGCAGAACGAAGGGGTCGCCTGCCGTCAAATGCGCCTGTACCTCATCCAGGGTGAACACACGGCCCGCCAGCATCTTTTCGTGCTGTTTTGCGGCCATATCTTCCGTCCAGACACGGGTTTTGATTTCTGTCTTTTTATCGGTTGTCTGGAGTTCTTCCAGTTCCTCTTCTGTGGTAAAGCAGGGGTAAGCCAAACCGCGTGCCACTAAATCCTTCGCATACACGTGGTAAATCGCGCCGCGCTGACTCTGTTTGTAGGGACCGTAAATACCTTTATCGGTTACGTTGCCGTTGTCGTCCAACACGGCACCCTCGTCAAAGTGAATGCCGTAATGGGCCAACGTTTTGATTAAGCCCTCGGCGGCACCCGGCACCTCGCGCTTGGCATCGGTGTCCTCAATGCGCAGGAAAAATACACCGCCGGATTGATGCGCCAGGCGTTCGCCGACTGTGGACGGGAATAAACCGCCGAAGTGAACAAAGCCTGTGGGACTGGGTGCAAAACGGGTGACTTTCGCACCCTCGGGCAGGTCGCGGGGCGGGTATTTTTTTGCCAGATCGTCCGGCGTTTCGGTGACTTGCGGGAACAGCAGTTCGGCAAGCCGCGCAGTATCGTTCATATTTTCAAAATCCATTGTAATCTCCATGCCGCCTTCGGCGGCTCAAATGTTTTTCACAACAAACGCGACCGCCTATAGGCGGAGCCGACGTTCAGTCGGCAAGCGTTGTTGAAGTGCGTGAACAGCGCGTGTTCAATTACGCTGTGTGGTATTTCACGCTAATGTCTCTATTTCTATTTCTGTTTCGTATTATTTGTTGCCTTGCAGCAAGGTGGTAAATGCAAGTAAAATCCGCCGCTGTCAGCGGCAGCGGCGGATTGGGAAACGTGTCGCTTATTTCAGCAAATCACTGTAAGAAGCCACGTGGTCGTACCAGTTCTTAATTTGAGCCTTGGCAAAGGTGAATGGTGCGTAGTAGCTTTCAACAGCGACACCCTTCAAAGACTTGCTGATAACGATGGCATGCTGATTGGCAACGACCGGAATAACGGCCATATCTTCAATCAACAGTTTTTCTGCCTGATGCAGGTAATCGGTTCTTTCAGCATTCTTGCCGTCAGCAGCGAAAGCGGCTTCAATCAATTCGTCGTACGCTTCACTGCTGTAGCCGGTGATATGCGTACCGAAAACGGCATTTTCAACGTCGGTCATATCCAGCGCCATACCGGAGAACTCGGTGGCAAAGGGAGCCAGGACGGAGAAGGCGTCGGCCGAGATGGCGGACAAATCGACACCGATGATTTCAAAGTCGCCGGCGCGGTATGCTTCGGCAAACAGGTCGTCAATCACGTCGTTCGGCGTGGAGTCGGTTGCCTTGTTGTAGTCGTTGTTGGTGATAAAGCCGAGACGCTTCAACTCAACGTTGAAGCCGAGTTCTTTCCATGCCTTCTGTGCCATTTCGGCAATGGCAACGTTGACTTCGTCATACGCGCAAACCGTGATGGAGAAGGTGTAGTTGGAAGCGGTAATGCCGGCAGCGGACAGCATAGCCTTGGCTGCAGCCATATCGGCGTTTGCGCTCAGCTGTTTGCCGATGGCGGACCGGAAAGTCTTTTTAGAGGAAACGGAGTCGAACACACCGTTCGGTACAATACCTTCGGCGGGCTCGGCAAACACGACGGTGTCGGCAATGGCCTGACGGTCAAGAGCCAGGGACAGGGCCGTTCTGACTTCCTTAATGGCAAAAATAGCTTCGCCTTCGGGATTCTTGGAAGATTTAATCAAGGCGTTCTCATTCGGGAAGAAGGAGAAGGTAGACATGGCATCGGTAACCTTTGCGTCGTCCTTATAGGTTTCACGCAGGGAAAGCGGAATATCGTACAGGCAGTAGAGATCACCGTTGTCATATTTTTCGGCCAGTTCTTCGTTGGAAAGACCGCACTGGATGACGATACGGTAGGGGGTAACGGCCTTATCAAGCGCATCCTTGGATTCGGTGCCGTTATCGCGGAGGTAATAGGGGTTTCTTTCCAGAACCATATAATTGACGTAGGTCTGGGTGAAGGACTTGTCCTCCTGGGAAGCGTCAACGTAAGATTCGTAAGTAACGTCCTTATATTTTTCCTGGTTGGCTTTGGCTGCGGCGATATCCTTCTCGGCTTTTGCAATAGCAGCTTCCTGCGTAGCAATGGCGGCCGAGTCGTTGGCTGCCTTGGCTTTTGCCAATTCGGATTTTGCTTTCGTCAAGTCGTTGGTGCTGTTACGAATGGTCGTCTCTGCGTTGGCCAAAATAGACTCAACGTTGACCACGGACGTTTTGGACAGTTTGAACGGACCGTTGCAGGCCATGGTGCTGGACTTTTTGGCCCAGTCTTCGCCCTGCTTGACGGACGTTTCGAGAACGGGTGCCAGCGCAACGCTGGTCAGGTTCAGGAAGAAACGGTCAAAATCAATCGGCTCCTCAAATTGAATTTGAAGAACGTAGTCTTCAACGGCGTAAATGCCGACGTCATCGATGGAGCAGTCGCCGGCTTTTGCAGCGCGGGCGTTCTTAATATCAAACAACAGGGCAGCGGCTTCGTTGCTGTTGCCGGACTTCAAAATGCGCTTCCAAGCGTAAACGACGTCATCGGCACGAACCATAGCGTTGTTGCTGGTCCACTGAACCGCTCTTAAGTTCAGCGTCAATACGCACTCACCGTAGCGGTTGCTTTCTTCAATGGAATAGCTGTCAACAAGACCTTTCACAACTTTACCGTTCTCATCCAATTTGAAAAGAGTCTGGTACAAAAGGCTGCAAATGGCAATGGAGGCGTCGTTGATATAGCAATGTGCCGGGTCCAAATCGATAACTTCATCGGACAGGTACATTGTAATGTAGGAGCCTTTATTGGTTGTATCCAGTTCCGGTTCACAGGCAACCATGAACGGCAGAACCATCAGGACGCATAAAATCAGCGCCGCGATGCGGATGAGTTTGTGGGACGTCTTTGACATAAGAGTTCCTCCTTCTGAGAACGGAAAATAAACTGTGACGAACGGGAGCTGCTTTGCCGTACGGCCGCACAATCCCGACAGTATTTCAATTATACAACAGAGTGCTTAAAAAAGCAATAGGATATAGTCAAAACCATATATAATATGATTATAAACGCGCGCAATTATAAAGAGTGGTTGCTTTTATCTTCGGAATGTGATATAATTAGCACCGTTCTGACGCGAACTCATTACTATAGAGTTGAAAAGGAATTCAAAATGAAGTACTTAAACAAAAAGACGTCCAACCTGCTGATTTTCGGCTGTTGGCTCGTGTACGTTGCCGCCTACGTCGGTAGAAAAGATTACAGTTCCGGTGCCGCCACGTTGGCACTCGGTCTTCCCGAAACCTCGGCCGGGTTGATTTACTCTTTCTTTGCCGTCACCTACGGTATCGGGCAGTTGGTTAACGGTATTCTGTGCCGCTTCTACAATCCCAAATACGTGATGTCCGCGTCGCTGCTGGCATCGGTTTTGGCCAACGTGATGATGTCGTTATTTGCCGGCAACGTGACGCTGATGGCCGTTGCATGGTTCATCAACGGCGCCGCACAGTCCATTTTGTGGAGTTTGATTATCCGCACGCTGTCCCGTTTTGTTACCGATAAAGATATCGGCAAGGCCATTTACGTCATGAGTACGCCCGTTGCCGCCGGTACGGCAACCGCTTACGGTCTGTCCGCTCTCTTTTCCGCCCTGGGCATTTGGGATAAGGTCTTCTACGTTGCCGCTGCCGTGATGACGGCCGCCGCCGTAGCGTGGTATTTCATTATGACGCGTGTGGAAAACGCCATGAAGAACGGGGAAACCGTCACGGTCGAGGAACCCGTTGCTGCCAAAGAAGAGGAAAGCAAGAAGGTCGGCCTGCGCGGTATTACCATGACGTTCGGCATTCTGCTCGGTATCGTAGCTATCACGGCCATTGCCAACGGCTTTATTAAGGACGGCGTCAACGAATGGATGCCCGCCATTCTCAAGGATCAGTTCGGCATGAACGAATCTACGTCCATTATCCTGTCCCTGTCGCTCCCGCTGTTCTCGGTGCTCGGTGCATGTTTCTCCAAAAAGCTGCACGATTTGCTGCGCGATCATATGTTGGTCGACGCCATCTTCTACGGTGTTTCCTTCATTATGTGCCTTGTCGTTTTGCTGACGTTGAAGGTGAATTCGTTTGTTTTGACGCTGGCGCTCTTCATTTGCGTTGCCTGCATGATGTCCGCCGTCAACAACGTCATCACCAGTATGATTCCCCTGAACTACCGCAAACAAATGGATTCCGGCTTCCTGGCCGGTGCGCTTGACACCGTTTGTTACGTGGGCGGTGCACTTGCCGGTGTATGGCTGGGCGCCGTGAAGGAATCTTCCGGCTGGACCTCTGTGTTCACGCTGCTGATGATTTTCAGCGTCGTGTCCGCCGTTTTGTCCCTGGGCTGCTGCCTGTTCTTCCGTGCCAAGCACGAAAGAACCTAATCGGCAGTACTGCCGAATATACAGAAAAATGCGTGCTTCGGCACGCATTTTTTTCTTTACACGGAATAAAATGGAAAAAAAGTCAGCCGCTTTGCACGCATTTTCTGCAAAATATTTCCGAAACCGCTTTACAAACGGGGTTCGGCGTGTTATAATAATACCGAAAAAGGAAAACTCTGCCTAGGAGGTCGACTGCATTATGATTGAAACAGAACCGTATTTGGAAAGACTCAAGGAACTGAAACGTAAAGAAAAAATGACCAACGAGCGCCTGTCCGAGCTGACGGGCATCCCGCTCGGTACGCTCTCCAAAATTCTGGCCGGGTTCAGCGATTCGCCGAAACTCGCCAATATCAGCGCCATTTGTCAGGTTCTCGGCTGCTCGATTGACTACATCATGACGGGCGTGCCGGACAACGTGAACAACTATTTGCTGGGTGACGATGAAATCCGCATTATCGAGGCATACCGTAAACTGGATGCACACGGCAGGGAAATGGCAGACGTTGTGGTAGCGAAAGAATTGGAGCGCATTTCCGCTGCCGATTCCGCCGAGAATCGCCGCAACAAAGAGGCTGAAGTGTACAATAAAATGTTGGCCGGTTCGCAGCGCCGCCAGGCCCTCGCACCGCGCAAACGTACGATTCTTTTGTACGATATGCCCGCATCCGCCGGAACCGGTGTATTTCTGGATTCCGATACGGCCGTGGAAATTTCCATCCCCGTAATGGATAAAACCGACGACGCCGATTATGCCATCCGCATCAGCGGTATCAGTATGGAACCGAAATTCCATGACGGCGACGTGATTTTGGTCGAGGAGGCTGACAGCGTCGAGGTCGGTGAACTGGGTATCTTTGTGCTGGACGGCAGCGGGTACTTCAAACGCTTCGGCGGCGACTGCCTCATTTCCCTCAATCCCGACTTTGGTCCGATTATGTTAAAAGATTTTGAGTCGGCGGCGTGCGTAGGTCACGTGATCGGAAAACTCAAAAAGAGATAATAAATGGGTTGTAAAAAAAGACCGGACCGGAAACGCAGTATTGGCAATGTTCAGTGCAACGACTTTTATTCCCTAAAAGCAAAACGTATTTTAAAAATGATTTTCCTATCAACGAGCAGCCCCCTTGACGTACGAACGAGTACGCCGTCGGGGCTGTTCGTTGATTCTGCTTCTTTTTTTTCCTAACCCATTGCTGAAAGCGATAGGTCGCATTGTTCCAATGAAAAAGCGTCGGCATTTTGCCGACGCTTTTTATAAATACATAATTTGGTTTACAGCGTTACCTTTTTGAAGTTCTTTTTGCCGCGGCGAATGACGATACCGGCGGCAACTTGTTCCTTAGTGTACAGGGCGCGGACGTCGGTCACTTTTTCGTCATCAAAGGTGACGCCGCCCTGCTCAATGGCGCGGCGGGCGTCGGAGCGGGTCTGGGCAAGACCTGCGGCAAAGACCAGGCCGGGAGCGTCGATGGAACCGTCGCGGAAGTCGGCGTCGGTCAGTGCAACGGTGGGAATCTCGGCAGCGTCGCCGGCACCGAACAGGGCGCGGGCGGATGCCTGAGCCTTTTCGGCTTCCTCTTCACCGTGTACCATCTTGGTCAGCTCGTAAGCGAGAATTTCTTTGGCACGGTTGATGTCGCTGCCTTCCCACTTGTCCATCTCGTCGATCTGTTCCAGGGGCAGGAAGGTCAGCATACGGATGCACTTCATAACGTCCCGGTCGCCAACGTTGCGCCAGTACTGATAGAAGTCGAAGGGAGAAGTCTTGTTGGGGTCGAGCCATACGGCGTTGCCGGCGGTCTTGCCCATCTTCTTGCCCTCGGAGTCGGTCAACAGGGTAATGGTCATCGCAAAGGCGTCCTTACCGAGCTTACGGCGAATCAGTTCGGTACCGCCCAGCATGTTGGACCACTGGTCGTCGCCGCCGAACTCCATGTTGACGCCGTACTTCTGGTACAGGTAGTAGAAGTCGTAGGACT
>DCGU01000002.1:0-7063 GCA_002315325.1 Clostridiales bacterium UBA1770 | reverse complement strand
GACTGCATAATCATGTAGTTGAATTCCAGGAAGGACAGACCTTTCTCCATACGCTGCTTATAGCATTCTGCACGCAGCATATTGTTGACGGAGAAGCAGGCGCCGACTTCACGGAGCAGGTCAACGTAGTTGAGGGTCAGCAGCCAATCGGCATTGTTGACCATCATGGCCTTGCCTTCACCGAACTCAATGAAGCGCTCCATCTGGCGCTTGAAGCATTCGGCGTTGTGCTCAATGTCTTCTCTGGTCAGCATTTTACGCATGTCGGTACGTCCGGACGGGTCACCGATCATGGTGGTGCCGCCGCCGATTAAGGCAACGGGTTTATTGCCGGCCATCTGCAGACGTTTCATCAGCGTCAATGCCATAAAATGGCCTGCGGTTAAGCTGTCTGCCGTGCAGTCAAAGCCGATGTAGAAGGTGGCTTTGCCTTCGTTAATCATTTTTTTGATTTCGTTTTCGTCGGTTACCTGCGCAATCAGGCCGCGGGCAACGAGTTCGTCGTAAATTTGCATGGAAGTACTCCTTCACGTATGTAAGTAATCATTTATTCACAGCGTATTATAATATTTTATGATGCTTTTGTCAATAGTATCCAAGCTCCGGCCGTGCGGAAACTCCCTGTGTTGCTTTTTTTCGAAGTTGCGTGTATAATGGGGGTATCCAAAAAAGGGAAGGGGGGAAAACGAATATGCCGTCTTTACCTGTTGTAACACGGTTGGACGTGCCCTGTCACGGTCTTTCCCGCACCTATACGGCGGCGGTTGTTGCCGACCTCCACAGCCATGACGGCACGGGGGCGCTGCAGATTTTGACCGAAACGGCACCGGACCTGATTTTGGCCGCGGGTGATATTTGCGAGGATTTGACGGGGAAGGTTTCCCCGCGGGACCCCGGCCTGCGCTTTTTGACGCTGGCAGCACAATTGGCACCGGTTTTCTATGCCCCCGGCAACCACGAATACGGCTGTCACGACGGGCCCTTCCGCAAACGGAAAGATTTGCCTGCCGCGCTGTCGCCCGATGCCCGCGCTGCCGTGCGGGAAAGCGGTGTTCGACTCTTGGAGGATGAATTCTGCCTGTACGGCAATTTCTGCATTGCGGGGCTCTGTACGGGTCTGCGCAACCCCAACGGGTATCCCCACGTTGACTTTTTGCAGTACGTGGAGGGGCAGCCCGGATGCCGCATTCTCCTGTGTCATCACCCGGAGTATTACCCCTTCTATTTAGCCAAGAAACCGTTTGACCTAATCGTGTCGGGACACGCGCACGGGGGGCAATGGCGGTTCTTCGGCCGCGGTGTGTTTGCGCCGGGACAGGGATTGTTTCCGTACTATACGCACGGCCTGTACGACGGGCATTTTGCCGTCAGTGCGGGATTGTCCAACACGGCGCCGGTGCCGCGTATTGCCAACCCCTGTGAGGTGCTGCTGCTGACGCTCCGGCCCGAAAAACGGTCGTAAGGCAGTCGGGCGGTTCTGCCCATTTTCTGTGCGAAACCACTTGCAGTTGCGCGCAAATTGTGTTATACTTTTATATCATCTTAATACATACGGAGGATAAAAATCATGGCTTCTAAAAAAGATTATTTCGGTCTTGATTGGCTTGTCAGCCTGATTCTGGCAATCATTCCCGTTACTTCCTGGCTTTGCGGTGTCATCACCCGTTTCCAGGAGGGCAAGATCATTGCCGCTTTGATTCGTCTCTTCGTTGGTTGGAATATCATCTATATCCTTGACTTGATTTGGATGATCCTGAACCACAAGATCTTCCGTCTCCTGTAATTCGCGGACGGGAAACATCGGGCCGCATCTGCGGCCCTGTTTTTGTTTTTTATTTTCAGCCATTTTTATTTTTGTTTTTCGGGGAGGTATTCGCCGTGGCACAACGTACGTTATTCCGAAATGCATACGTCTATGACGCCGATGCGCGCGCTTTTGCACGCAGGGAGGTGCTTATCGACGGGCAGACGATTGCCGCCGTTGGGGAAAATCTGACTGCCGGCGATGCCGTTGTCAGGGATTTGAACGGTGCTTATTTGTGTCCGGGGCTTGTTGACGCGCATACGCACGGCCGCAAGGGCTTCGATTTTTCCGCAGCGGATGAGGACGCCTTGCGCGCAATGGCCCTGTCCTACGTCAAAAACGGTGTTACCTGCCTGTATCCGACGCTCGCAACGGCACCGCTTGCCGACTGGATTGCCGCAGCGGATCGTATCCGCAGCGTCGCCATCCCGCAATATGCCGGTATCCATTTGGAGGGCAGATACTTAAATCCCGATTTCCGCGGCGCCCACAGCCTTGCCGACCTGCGTAACCCCGATGCCGCTGAATTGGCGCAGATTCTGCCCCATCTCGGAAAGAAACCTCACGTTACGGCTGCCCTGGAACTGGATGCCGACGGCTCGTTTACACGTTGTGCGATGCAGGCCGGCGCCACGTTGTCTTTGGGACACACGGGTGCATCGTTTGAACAGGCAAGTGCCGCGTTCGATGCGGGCGCAACGGCTTTGACACATACGTTCAACGCTATGCCGGGGCTGCATCACCGTAAAGGCGGGCCGATTTGCGCCGCCGTCGGCCGTCCCGTGTATACCGAATTTATTTGTGACGGCATTCATATCCAGCCCGAAATGGTTCGGCTGGCGTACCGTATGCAGGACCCCGATTATTTCGTGCTGGTGACCGACTCGCTGGAAGTGGCCGGCATGCCCGACGGGGAATACCGTGTCGGCAGTCTCCCCATTACGTTCTACGGGGGCAAGGCCATGACGCTTGACGGGCATTTGGCCGGTTCAACGCTGTCCATGGCGGACGCCGTCAATAACCTGATGCAGTTCTGCGGCCTGTCATTGGCACAGGCATTGTATCACGCAACGCTGGCGCCTGCCCGCGAGCTTGGTATTGCCGACGTCGTCGGCAGCATCGAACCCGGGAAACGGGCCGATTTGCTGATAGCCGAACCCAACGATACAGTCCTGCATCCCCTGCAGGTGTTTACGGGGGAAAAATGGTACGACTGCAATGATTGACTGTGAACGTTTATCCGACGAATTTGAAAACAAAGCGGAACAAAAAGTATTCCGACACAGATCCTGCCGCAAAGAGGCAGCCGCATTGCTTAAATCGGACGGCCGACGGCTGTCGCTGATTTGGGCGTGTCTCGGCATTTTCGCCTTTATTATGGGCGGTGCCCTCGCCGGCATCTATGCGCAAAACGCTGTTATCAACCTGTTGGAGTACCGGGAACTCGGCGAGCTGTGGATCGGCTTGTTCGTGTGGCTTTCCAATATGGTGTTTTTCGGCATCCTGGTCTTTTTGCTGCTGCCGCTCCTGACCGGCATCATCCCGTTTGCCGTCACCGTGGTTGACGGACGTGCGGATGCGTCGCTGTTGTTCCGTCCGTTTTCCGACGCAACGGCGTACGGCCACGCCTTGGCGCTGATGTGGTCGTTTTTGTGGCGTGTTACTGCCGCCGCAGCCGTTATGCTCCCGATTATCGGCATTGTGTCGACGCAGTTTACGGATGAAGCGTGGCCCGATTGGGTTGAGTGGATTCTGTTTGTTATTTTCGCTGTCATACTGCTGATGACGATGATGCTGTCCGGCGGGACGTTCCTCACACCGTATTTGGCAGCGGTGCATCCTGAAAAATCGCTGCGGGAATACCGAAAAACGTCACGGGCCGCAGCGTCCGGTTATTATTTTGAGATTTTCTTTTTCCGCCTGTTCTTTGTCGTGATGGCAGTCCTGTCGCTTTTGACAGTGGGCATCACGCTGCTGGCATGCGTTGCTCCGCTGCTTTTGACGGCCTACGTCATTGCGGCGCGGCGTCTACTTGCGAATATTGATGAATCCGAGAGGAGTACAGATACGATATGAATTCCGAAAAGTTTTATTTGACAACCGCCATCCCCTACGCCTCGCAAAAGCCGCATTTCGGCAACACGTACGAGGTGATTTTGACGGATGCACTCGCCCGCTACCGCCGTGCCTGCGGGTACGACGTGCGTTTCTGCACCGGTACCGATGAACACGGACAGAAGGTGGAGGATCTCGCCGCCAAGACAGGTGTGACCCCCCAGGCCTACGTGGACAATATCGCCGGCATTATCCGCGGTATTTGGGATAAGATGGGCGCCACCTACGATACCTTTATCCGCACCACCGACCCGTACCACTGTGAGGCCGTTGAAAAAATCTTCAAACGCTTCTATGACCAAGGCGATATCTATAAAGGTGCCTACGAGGGCTGGTACTGCGTGCCGGATGAGACCTTCTTCACCGAAACGCAGGTGACGGACGGCAAATGCCCCGAGTGCGGCAGACCCCTGCAGCGCGGTAAAGAAGAAGCGTATTTCTTTAAAATGAGCAAATATGCGGACAAACTGCTGGAACATATCGAGGCAAATCCCGAGTTTATTCAGCCCGAGTCCCGCCGCAAGGAAATGGTCAACAATTTCTTAAAGGTAGAGGGCGGTCTGCAGGACCTGTGCGTTTCCCGTACGTCCGTAAAGTGGGGTGTAAAAACCTTTGACCCCAAGCACGTGATTTACGTTTGGATCGACGCGCTGTCCAACTATATTACGGCACTCGGTTACGACCCGGACAAGTCCTATGCGGAGCAGTCCGAAACTTTCCGCCGTTATTGGCCCGCCGACGTGCATATCATCGGTAAGGATATTCTGCGTTTCCATACCATCTACTGGCCTATTTTCTTAATGGCCCTGGATCTGCCGCTGCCCAAGAAGATTTTCGGTCATCCCTGGTTCCTGTTCGGACAGGATAAGATGTCCAAGTCCCGCGGCAACGTGATTTACGCGGATGAATTGGCCGACCGCTTCGGTGTCGATGCGGTTCGTTACTATGCTCTGGCGGAAATGCCCTACGGCTCCGACGGTTCCATTACCTATGAGTCCGTTATCAAGCGCTTCAACACCGACCTGGTCAACAACCTGGGCAACCTGGTGAAGCGTACGCTGGATATGCAGAAAAAGTATTTTGATAAAGTCGTACAGGCGCCGTCTGCCCCCGATGCGCTGGACGAGGAACTGCGTGCCGCCTGCATCAAGGCGCGCGACGCCTTCCGTGCCGCTATGGACGAGTACCGCGTGGCCGATGCCTGCGCTTGTATTTTCGATTTGTGCGACCGCGCCAACAAATATATTGACCAAACGACGCCCTGGACGCTGGCCAAGGACCCTGCCAACGCCGCACGCCTGGGTACCGTTTTGTATCGTCTTTTGTCCGTCATCCGCTGGGCAGCAGTGCTGCTGCACCCGCTGATTCCCGGTACTGCCGAGGAGATCCTGCGCGAACTGAACTGCGCCGATGCCCTGACGATGCTGGAAGGGCAAAAGAAGAACGGCGCATGGCCGTCCCTGCTGTTTGAACGCTTTATCCCGGACGATGCCTTTGACGGCATGCTGCCGGGTGCCCCCGTCAACGATTCCGCCGTGCTCTTCGCCCGTGTGGACGAAGCCAAGGTATTGGCAGAACTGGAAGCAGAAATGGCCGCCAAACAGGCTGCCCTGGCTGCCGCTGCCAAGATTCCGGAAAAGCCGGAGGGTGTGGCGCAGATCGGCATCGACGATTTCGGTAAAGTGGAACTGCGTACGGCCAAGGTATTGGCCTGTGAAACGGTACCCAAGGCCAAGAAACTGCTCAAGCTGCAAATCGATTTGGGCTACGAGCAAAGACAGGTTGTATCGGGTATTGCCAAATGGTATCAGCCCGAGGATCTCATCGGCAAAAAGCTCATCGTGGTCGCAAACCTCAAACCCGCCGTACTGTGCGGTGTGGAATCCTGCGGCATGATTTTGGCTTCCGGTGAGGAGACGGTCCGCGTTGTCTTCCTGGCAGACGACACGCCCTTGGGTGAACGCGTACATTGATATCGGGTTGCGTACGGCATGACGGAAAAAATGACTTTTTTCGATTCGCACGCACATTATAACGATCGGCGTTTTCGGGATGAAGTTCCCGGGGGCGCCGATACGCTTCTGTGCGGTTTGTTTTCCCAAAACGTGTGCGGCATCGTCAACGTCGGCACCAATCCCGCAACCAATGCGGAGGTAGTCGCACAGGCGGCAAAATGGCCGCATATGTACGCGGCCGTCGGGTACCACCCGGAAGACTGCCATTACTTTACCGGCTCGGTGGAGGAAAACGTCGCGGTGCTGGCAGCATGGCTGACGCCTGCTTCGCGAGAAGCCAATAAAATCGTCGCACTGGGCGAGATCGGATTGGATTATCACTACGAAACCTACGGCGAAAACGGAGAAATTCCCCTGGATAAAGAAAAAGAAAAGGCGTATTTTCGTGCCCAATTGGCGCTGGCGCGCGACGTGAACGTCCCGGTCATCGTACACGACAGGGAAGCGCACGGGGATACCGTAGCCATCATTGGGGAATATCCCGGAGTTGTCGGCGTCATGCACAGTTTCAGCGGCAGCGCGGAAACGGCGCAGGAGCTGTGCCGCATGGGATGGTATATTTCCTTTTCCGGTACGGTTACGTTTAACAATGCCCATAAGGTACGGGAGGCGGCGGCAGCCGTACCGCGTGACCGCATTTTGATTGAAACGGACTGCCCGTATCTCTCGCCCGTTCCTTTGCGCGGCAGTATGAATCATTCCGGCAATCTGTGCTATACGGCGGCAGCCGTGGCGCAGGCGCAGGGAATCACCGTGGAGGAAGCAGCGGCGGTAACTGCCGATAATGCGTGCCGTTTCTTTCGGATAAAAAATGAATAATGGCCAAAGCAGGACTGCTATATTTGTGCAATATGCACAAAAACAGTCCTGCTTTTTCTACATTTCATTCAGCATGTTTTCCTTGAAAAATGGGTATGCATAGATTATAATGAAAGAGTGATGCATACCCTGTGGTTGGATTCGTTTCGGCACAGGGACTGTACCATCAAAATCGACACCCCGAATACGGGGTGCAGGAGGTATAATATGGCAACCTTTGAGACATCCAAAATCAGAAACGTGGCGCTGCTGGGACACAGCGGCTCCGGTAAAACGACTTTGACGGAAGCAATGCTTTTCGTAACCAACG
>DCGU01000096.1 GCA_002315325.1 Clostridiales bacterium UBA1770 | reverse complement strand
AGACCTGCGGCATTATCGAAATCGACGCAACCGGCACCAAGTACCGCATCGATTTCGATAATGCCGCAGGTCTCGTCAACGTGAGCCAGGACGTTGGCAAAGTATTGGCCCGTACCGGTAACCATAAAGTAGGTGCCGGCGAGGGTGGGCACTTCGGTGCCGATTTCCGTCCAGGGACGGTCGGTCTTGAACTCGTGACGGGCGGTGGCGATATCTTCTTCGGTCAAACGGTAGGAAAGGTTACCGCCGTTGCGCTCGTGGAAACGGAGCTGCCAGCCGTCATCGCACAATTTTGCGAAGGACTGCACAAAGGGTGCATTTAAAACTTTCATTTCTATACCTCTTTAAAAATGTAAAATGATTTCAAATGATTATGCGCGGGCGGAGAGCACGTCTTTTTCATACTGCTCTACGTCACGGAACCACTCGTCGCGCAGCGGCACGTTGCAGCGTCTGCAGTACTCGTCCCAAACGGCGCCGAGAGGATAGCTCTTGATTTCTTCCTGGCGAACCAGCAGCTCGGTCAACTTGCCGGCATCCTGCAGTTTCTTGAAAGCGGCGTTGGGCGTCAGCATAGCGGACAGCAGGGCTTTGCGGAAGTTACGCAGACCCATAACCCAAGCGGCGATACGGTTCAGGGAACCGTCGAAGTAGTCCAGGGCGATGGCGATGTCGTCGATACGGCCGCTGGCCACGATTTCCTTGGCGATTTCCTTGGTCTCGTCGTCGAAACGAACTACGTGGTCACTGTCCCAACGAACGGGGCGGGTAACGTGCAGCGCCAGTTTCTTGGAGAGGAGCAGCAGGGCAGAGATCTTATCGGAAACGACTTCGGTCGGATGGTAGTGACCGTTGTCCATCAGGGGCATAATGCCGCGGGACAGGGCATAACCCAGGGCGAATTCACCGGAACCGGCGGTGTAGGACTCCAGACCGATACCGAATACCTTGGATTCCAGGGTAACGAATACCTTGGACTTGTCATAGCCGCAGGCCAGCATTTCGTCCAGGGACTTCATGTAGCGGGCACGGGGACCCATACGATCGGCGGGAATATCCTTCATACCGTCGGGAATCCATACGTTCATCACGCAGGGAATACCGGTTTCAGTGGCGAAATATTCGGCAATCTTAAGGCAGCAGATACCATGGCGTACCCAGAACTTGCGGATCTCTTCATCAGGGGAACACAGCGTCCAGGCGGCTGCCTTGGGATGGCTGAAGAATGTGGGGTTAAAGTCGATGCCCATGCCGCGTGCCTTGGCAAATTCAACCCATTTGGCAAAATGCTTGGGCTGCAGCTCGTCGCGGTCGGCATGTTCGCCCTTTTCAAAAATGGCGTAGCAGGCGTGCAGATTGAGCTTGTGGACGCCGCCGTCCAGGGACATAGCCTTGTCAATGTCGGCCATCAGTTCGTCGGGCGTGCGGGCACGGCCGGGATAGTTACCGGTGACCTGAATACCGCCGGAAAGTGCGTCTTCGCTGTCGAAGCCGCCGACGTCGTCACCCTGCCAGCAGTGCACGGAAATGGAAACGTTTTTCAGTTGCTCCAGTACGGCGTCGGTATCGATGCCCAGTTCTGCGTACTGTTTTTTCGCGAGTTCGTATTCTTGAGTCATGTTATTTCTCCAATCTATAATATGCTTTTATTTTTTATCGGCTTGGGGCGCTATTATTTAGGCGTTAATTTTCTTTACTTCGAAAGAGTCAAATACTACTTTTCTTGCCGTAGGCAAATCGGGGAACACGCCGGAGCCCAGCATTTGGCAGATGACGTTGCCGATGGCAGTGGCCTCAATTGGGCCGGTGTAAACGGGAATGCCGCAGGCCTGTGCCGTCAGGCGGTTGAGGTATTGATCTTGGCAGCCGCCGCCGAACACGTGCAGGGTAGCCAGGGGCTTGCCGCGCAGGGCGGTGAGTTCTGCCACCGTTTTGGCGTAGCAGTCGGCCAAGCTGTGGTAGACCACGGCCAGCACTTCGCCAAGCGGTGCATCCGGTTTGCCGATCTTCTCACGTACGGCCCGTGCCATATTGTCGGGTGCCAGGAAAGCGTTGTCGTTGACGTTGACGCGCAGGGGCGTTGCGTCGTATTCCTGCGCCATATTGGATACGTCGGCGTAGGTATAATTGTCACCTTCCTGACGGCGAATGGAGGAAATCATCCACAGGCCCATGATGTTTTTCAGGCACCGATAGCGCATGTCGTAACCGCCCTCGTTGGTCAGGTTGGCGGCGTGCGCGGCCTCGTCTGCCATGGGGGTAAGACTTTCCATACCCAGCAGCGACCAGGTACCGGAGGACAGGAAAGCGATTTCATCGCTGGACGTCGGCACGGCCATAACGGCGGAGCCGGTGTCGTGTTCGGCCGGGTGCATCACGCACAGGTCGTAACCGACCTCGGCGGCAACCTCGGGCAAAAGTGAGCCGACTTTGGTGCCGGGCATCACCAGGGGCTTGAACAGCTTTTCGGGCAGGCCCATCATTTTGATGAGTTCCATATCCCAGGTGCCGGTTTTGAGGTTGAGCAGCTGTGTGGTGGAAGCGTCGGTGTATTCCTGCTCGCATTTGCCGGTCAGCACGTAGTTCAGATAATCGGGAATCATCAGCATGTGCTCGGCCTGTTCCAACTGCTCCGGGTGCTCCTTTTTCAGGGCAACCATCTGATACACGGTATTAAAGATGGCCTTTTGAATACCGGTGCGTTCATACAGTTCGGGCTCGGTGATGGTTTTGTACAGTTCTTCGTCCATGCCGGTCGTGCGGCTGTCGCGGTAGCCGACGGCGTCGCCCAGCAGCTTGCCGTTTTTGTCGAGCAATACAAAGTCAACGCCCCAGGTATCGATACCCATATAGGAGGGCACTTTACCCAGTTCTTTGGCTTTCTTCATACCGGCAATCAGAGAGTCGCAAAGGGACTCGATGGCCCAGCAGGCGTGACCGTTTTTCTGCGTCAAGCCGTTGGGAAAACGGTAAATTTCTTCCATCTCGAGTTTGCCGTTTTCCAGGTGCGCCAAAATGTGGCGGCCGCTGGTGGCGCCGATGTCGACGGCCAAATAATACGTGGGCGTTTTCGGTTGGTTCATATAATCCCCCTATGCCGCCAAAGGCGGCTAAAATTCTTTCTGAAATATAAAAGTAAAATCATTAAACAATAGTTATAATAATTATAGCAATATGTATTTGCTTTGTCAATTTCAAATCGCACGGAACTGCCCGCCATTGACAAATATATGCCCGCGCGTTATAATATTATGGTCAACCGTAGGGTTGAGAAAGGGGGATAAGAAACAATGAAAGAAGTTTCCATTCGTTTATCTACTATCGCCGACGTTCGCGATTTCATCTCTATGGCCACCACGTTTGCCGGTGACATTGACCTGGTATCCGGCCGTTACACCGTGGACGGCAAGTCCATTATGGGTATCTTCAGCTTGGATTTGATGTCCCCGATTACGGCACGTGTATCCGGTAAGGATGCTGAAGTCCTTGCAGCCAAACTACAGGAGCGCTTCAAGGTTTAATCAGTAGATAATCCATAGCAGAAGGCGCTGCACGTAATCACAGCGCTTTCTTATCGGGATGTAGCGCAGTTGGTAGCGCGCCTGGTTTGGGACCAGGATGTCGCAGGTTCAAATCCTGTC
>DCGU01000081.1 GCA_002315325.1 Clostridiales bacterium UBA1770 | reverse complement strand
CTCGCATTGTTTTGCGAGACTGCTTTTTTAAGAATTATTAAGAAACGTAAACGCACGCCGTCAGGGGCGGGATGGTGACGGTATTGTCGTCGCCACTCTTGATTGTCGCGCCAGTGAGCAGTTCACGTGCGGGCGTAAAGCCCTGCGGCAGGGGGACCTTTGCGGGGGTCTTGCCGCGGTTGACGGCGACAAGAACGGTTTCGTTTTGTGCGTCGCCGCGGGTAAAGGCCAGGACGGGGCCAGCGTGTGTGAGCAGTTTGAACGCACCTTTGGCAAACGTCGGCATTTTGCGGATTTCGCCCAAAACGGTGTAATAGGCCTGCAGGTCTTTATCTTCGTGTCCCCAGGGGAACGGCATGCGGCAGAAGGGATCGCGGTATCCCTCCATCCCGGCCTCATCGCCGTAGAACACGGAGGGCACGCCGTAGACGGTAAACTGAATGGCGGCCGCTAATTTGAGCAAAGCAACGGCTTTGTTTCTTTGTTCCGTCGTCAGGCGTTTGGTTGCCAGCGGGGCGTTGGTCACTTCAAAGCCCGCTTCCCTGTCGCCCAGCACCGACAGAATACGTTCGGTGTCGTGGGTGCCCAGCAGGTTCATCAGCACGTCGCACACGGCACGCGGATACGACGCGTAAATCTCGGTGAGCGTGGCGCACAATCCCGTGCAGTCGCCGCTCTCCATATAGTCCAGTACACCCTCGCGGAAGGGGTAATTCATAACGCTGTCCAACTGCGCCCCCTGCAGGTAGCGGCGGCGGTAGCCGTAAGCCACCTTATCGGCGGCGTTTTCCCAGACCTCACCCAAAATCAGGGGAACGTCGGTTTTCTCGCGTGCGGCGAACGCCGCATGGGTCGACGTACGCAATTTGTCCAGCAAGGTATCGGACAGTTCGTCGGCAACGTCCAGGCGCCAGCCGTCCACACCCTGTTTTACACGGTCGGCGGCAATTTGGCAAATATAGTCGCGGCAGGCGGGCAAATCGCTGCGCAGCCGCGGCAGGACGGACACGTTCCACCAGGCCTCGTAGTCGTCGGGCCAATGACGGAAGGCGTACCAATCGTAATAGGGCGACGCCTGCGATTGAGCGGCGCCGACGCTGTCGTAATGCCCGTAGTGATTGAAATAGCGGCTGTCGTCACCCGTATGGTTGAAGACACCGTCCAGCACCACGCGCATCCCGTGCGCGTGTGCGGCGGTTAAGAATGCGGCAAAAGCCTCCTCGCCGCCCAGCAGGCTGTCCACGGTTTCGTAGTCGCCCGTATCGTAGCGGTGGTTGGACGCGGCGGTAAACAGCGGGGACAGATACAGGATTGTCACACCCATTTTTTGCAGATAATCCAGTTTTTCAATGACACCCCACAGGTTGCCGCCGAAAAAGACGTTATTGGCAAGCGGCTGCCCCGGCTTTTCGGCATAGGGCGGCACACCGTGTTCCCAGTCTTCGTTGAGCACAGCCCCCGGGTGCAATGCAGCGGGACCCTGCCCGCGGCAGAAGCGGTCCAAAAAGATATGGTACATCACGCCGCCGCGCATCCAATGCGGGGTGTCAAAATCGGGGGCATACAAAAGCAGGCGATACTCGCGGCCCACGTCGGCCGTCAGCGTCATGGTATCGTTGTCCTGTGTGTCGGACTGCAGGGAAGATTCACGCCCGACGTCCACGGAAAAGTGCCAATAGAACAGCCCGCCTTCACTTTGCAGTTCGTCCGTTGCAACGCTTGCGGCAAAGCAATCGACCACGCCGTCCCCGCCGACGTAACGGGCGGGATACGTGTGTTCGGCCGTCGGTGCACCGGCATTCAGGGCATCGGCGTGCAGGCAAACCGAAACGGCCGCGGCGCCCAAGCGCCGCGGCAGATACAGTTCGATTTGCAGTTGTGAGCCGGCCGGGACGGCGCCGGGACAGAGTGCGGGGACTCCGTCAACCAGCACGCGGCGCTGCGGCAGGTTTTGCAAAGCGGGAAAGGTCATCGTTGATTACCCTTATTTATTCTTGATAATACGGCTCAAGTGCCAAATGCGCTCGGCGTACTCGGTCACGCTGCGGTCGGCGGCAAAGAAGCCGGAGGCGGCGATATTGTACAGCGACATACGGGTCCACTTTTCACGGTCATCGTAGATGGACAGCATTTTGTCGTGCGTCGTGCGGTAGGACTCGAAATCGGCCAGGCACATGAAGGGATCCGCCACGTTCTGTCCCGAGATGAGGTAGGTGGCGATATCGGCGAAGGATTCCCCGTCAAAGCCGCCCTTCAGGCGGTCGACAATGCGGTGCAGTTTGGCATCGGCCATATAATAGTTGGCGGCGTGGTAGCCCTGTGTCCACAGGTTGTCCACCTCATCGGCATGCAGCCCGAAGATGAACATATTCTCTTCCCCTGCGGCTGCCTGCATTTCAACGTTGGCACCGTCCAGCGTACCGATGGTCAGGGCGCCGTTCATCATAAGCTTCATGCAGGAAGTACCGCTGGCCTCTTTACCGGCAAGCGAGATCTGCTCGCTGATTTCGGCGGCGGGAATGAGCGCCTCCGCCATACTGACGTTGTAGTTTTCCAGAAAGACGACGCGCAGCTTTTCACGCACGACGGGGTCGGCGTCCAGTTCTTTGGACAGGCAGCAAATCAGCTGAATGATGCGCTTGGCCATGGTGTAACCGGGCGCGGCCTTGGCGGCGAACAGGTAGGTTTGCGGGCGGATGTCCAAATTGGGGTTTTCTTTGATATCCAAATATACGCCGATAATCTGCAAAACGTTGAGCAGCTGGCGCTTGTATTCGTGCAGGCGCTTGATCTGCACGTCGAAAATCGAGTGGGTGTCGAGCTTGATACCCATCTTGCGCTCCACCTGCTCGGCAAAGGCAATCTTGTTCTGATGCTTAACGGCACGCAGGCCCTCAATAACGTTTACGTCGTCGGCGTACTTGGCGAAATCGGCCAGCTTTTCGGGGTTACCGCGGTACTCGGGACCGATGGTCTTATCCAGCAGGTCTGCCAGGGCCGGGTTGGAATAGCACAGCCAGCGGCGGTGGGCAATACCGTTGGTCACGTTGGTGAAACGGTCGGGGTACATGCGGTAGAAATCCTTAAAGGTGGATTCACGCAAAATGCCGGAATGCAGGGCGGAAACGCCGTTGACGGTATGGGAACCGATGACGGACAGGTTTGCCATGCGCACGCGACCGTAGGACAGGGCGCTCATCTTGGAGATGCGGTCCCAGTTGTCCGGGAAGATATTCCAAGCGTCGATGCAGAAGCGGCGGTTGATTTCGCAAATGATTTGATATTGACGGGGCAAAAGCAGTTTGAACAGGTCCTCGTTCCAGGTCTCCAGTGCCTCCGGCATAACGGTGTGGTTGGTGTAGGAAACCGTGTGCGTCACGATGTCCCACGCCTTTTCCCACGACATGCAGTACACGTCCATGAACAGGCGCATCAGTTCGGGGATGCAAAGCGCCGGGTGGGTGTCGTTGATATGAATGGCGACCTTATCGGCAAAGTTATCCAGCGTGCCGTAAACGGCCAGATGGTCGCGCACGATGCTCTGAATGGAAGCGGAAACCAGGAAGTATTGCTGCTTCAGGCGCAGCTGTTTGCCCTCGTTGTGGTTATCGGAGGGGTACAGCACCTTGGAGATGATTTCGGCGCTGTTGCTGTCTTCCAGGGCGCGGGCATACTGTCCCTGGGTGAACAGGCTCATATTGAAGTTTTGGATGTCGCGGGCGCGCCACAGACGCAGGCGGTTGACCGCCTCGGCACCGGCTCCGCCGGAGATCATCATATCGTAGGGAACGGCCTCGATTTCCTCGCCGCCCTCGTAGCCGATTTCGAGTTTGCCGTCGGTCCAGTTTTCCTTGACGTGACCGCCGAAACGCACCTTGAAGATACGGTCGGTACGCGGTACCAGCCACACTTCACCGCCGGGCAGCCAAATATCGGGCATTTCCACCTGCACGCCGTCGACGATCTTCTGTTTGAACAGACCGTATTCGTAGCAAATGGAGAAGCCGGACGCCGGGTAGGACAATGACGTTAAGGAGTCCATAAAGCAGGCAGCCAGGCGGCCCAAGCCGCCGTTACCAAGTCCCGCGTCGGGCTCGCATTCGTACAGTTGTTCCAGGTCGTAACCCAGCTCGGACAGCACGGCAGCGTACTCTTTGTCCAGGCCCAAGTTGCACAGGTTGGTCTTTAAGGAGCGGCCCATGAGGAACTCCATGCACATGTAGTACACCTGTTTGCCGCCGGCGGCACGCACGTCCTTTTTAAAGGCGCTGCGGCGCGCGGACAAAACGTCGCGCACGGTCATAGCGGTTGCTTTATAGATTTGGTCGACCGTCGCATCGGCGGGTGTCGTGCCGAAGTAGCCGGAGAGTTTGGCAAGGATCGCGTCACGCACGGCCTTATTAGCGGATGAAGTCGTTTTTTTGGCGGCGGGTTTATCGGCTCCAGCGGGTTTTGCCGCAGGTTTTTTCGCTGCGGCGGGCTTATTCGCTGCGGCAGGCTTTTTCGCCGTTGCAGTCGCTTTCTTTTCGGTGGTCTTTTTCGTTTCGCTCATGTCGGAACCTTTCAAAAAAATAAATAATAATGTAATATTATATCATAAAGGCGGGTGGATGTCCACTTTTAGGGGGAATATATGCATAATTGCGGCTCAAATTGGATTTTTTGTCAGTCTTTGGAATGACAAAATAGGTAAAGACGGGAGTTTTGTCAGTCTTAGGAATGACAAAATTTGCAAATAGAAAATACCCTTCCGACGTTTACACGGCGGAAGGGTTACAACTCAAATATTCAACGCATTCTTAACCCATGCAGGCAACGGCTCACTGTAATGCGTCTCCTCATCAATTTGAGAAAACACCAGTTGCAACGTTTTACTGTTATCATATACGTACAGTTCGTCTGAGACTGCCAAAAGCAAAGGCAAATTGGCCAATGATTTATCATATCTGGATTTTATTTTGTCTATAGGTACATCGTGCCCGCCCTGTGAAACACGAATGCTGACACGCTTTACGTTAATTTCGGACGAATTTGTGCCCACAAATGCAGAAACGATACGATATCCCTGTTCTTTGGCCTGATTCAAAAAGTCTAATTTATCTCTGCGTGACAAAACCGTTTCGATAATCATCGATTGGTTTTCTGCAAGTAATTGGTTACGCTTATATTCAGCATATGCCATTGCCTTTTTATATTTTGTAATAACGTCAGGTTCTTCATTGAAATACATTGCAACATAGGTATCCGGGCATACGTATTCCACTTCATTTAAGGCAAACGACTGCATTAACTGAGGTAATAGAGTACTTTTTCCACTGCCATTGGGACCGGCAATTAGATATACCGTTTTCATACCTTAGCGCCCATCTGCAGCAGGACCGCCTTATCTGCTTCACTCATTTTCACATGGGTGCTAAGCAGTACCTGCGTTTCGGAATAGGGACGAATCACGGCATCGTTTGCTGCCTGAGCCGCTGCCTGACGTTTGATTTCATTCATAGAATTATTGCTTTTAGCATAGAGCATAACGATATAATCAATAAGGTTGCTGACAGACCGCATTTCCGATTCGGCAGTTGTTTTTAAACATTCAATGGTGGATTCTTCCAACGTGACACTGATGGATTTTTTGGACATAGTGGGACTCCTTTGCAAAAATGTATTATATTGTATGACAGTATTATACACGATAATATCGTGTTTGTCAATGAATGGTTAAGGGCTGCGGACAATCCTTCCACCACCTACGGTGGTCCCCCTTCCTTTGCACAAGGCAGGGCAGATTATAATAACAAGTGCA
>DCGU01000015.1:13530-17774 GCA_002315325.1 Clostridiales bacterium UBA1770 | reverse complement strand
AACGGGCTGAGTGGATCGCATCGGTAAGATGCGTATTACTGCTCGGAATGAGAAGGATGTTCTTTTCCGGGTCAATAATCATGAAATGGCGAATCGGTTTCTTATCCATTGATTTTCTCCTTTCTCTTTTTCAAATATTCCTTGTAGGAAATTCCTTCAAGGTCGGCTGCAAACTTAATTGCGTGTTTCTTGTCTCCCACACTACCGGGGAGAGGTTTCTGGTTATTGCCGACAAACATGGCATAATTGCTACCGCCACGGATTTTCCGAACCTCCCGAACGAGGCGGTTCGTGTTGTTTTGGCAAGCGGGGCAAACCCACCCAGAACCTTCCACAACGATTTCACCGCAGCAGACACATCTATTGGTAATAATTGTCTTTGCACGTGGGGTATGATATAATTATGGAAGCAAGCAATACACAGTGTGACGGAAAAGGAGAATTACCCATGGATAAAACGGTTCAAATCAACGGTCTGGACTTTGCACTGTCCGGTGGCGGGGTATCGAAGGCGGAATTGGTCGCGCTTCCCACCGCTGACTCGCAAATACAAACGCTGCGTCTGTCATTGGCATGGGCACAGGCCTGTGTGCCGGAGCCGTTTACGATCACCTGGGAGTTTGAATGCCCCGACGTATACAGTTCTTGGATTCCCCGCGCCATGGCGGTTCCGCCCATGTGGGGCGGTGTCACCGTCAACGCGCGCCTGGCGGCAGACAGCCCCGTATTGGTGCTGACGGCCAAAAGCGGACAGAATCGGTGTGTGTTGGCATTGTCCGACCCGAAAACGCCCACGCAGGTGAAGTGTGAAGCCGCCTTTAAGACCTTTTTACGCCGCGCCATTGTCACGTTGTTTACCGAAAAGACGGGGCCGTTTTCCACGTATGAAGTGCTCATTCGCATCGACCGCACGCCCCTGCCGTTTTCACAGGCAATACAGGCAACCCGTGCCTGGTATGACACACTGGGGTATCACTCGGTCACAGCCCCCGAAGCCGCCTTTGACCCGGTGTACTCCACGTGGTATTCCTACGTGCAAAACGTGACGCAGACCGACGTGCCGAACGAGTGCCGGTTGGCGGCCAAGCTCGGCATGAAAACCGTTATTTTGGATGACGGCTGGCAAAAAAACGACCACCCGTCGCTTTACGGTTTTACGGGGGACTGGAAACCATACCTGCCCAAGTTCCCCGATATGGCGGCCCTGGTGGATGAGGTACATGCGCTGGGCATGCGCTTTATGCTGTGGTTTGCCGTACCTTTTGTCGGCGAGTTTGCCGAGAATTACGCGCGCTTTGCCGGCAAATACCTCAACTACGTCAAGGGGAGCGATTGCTCGGTGCTTGACCCGCGCTTCCCGGAAGTGCGCCGTTTCATTATCGATACCTACGTCGAAGCCATGCAAAAATGGCATTTGGACGGCTTTAAACTTGATTTCATCGATCGTTTTAAAACAAACGGCGAAGTGACACCCGAAATGGACTTTGTTTCGGTGGAGGAAGCGACCAACGTGCTGCTCATCGACGTAATGAAAGCGCTCACCGCCGTCAAACCCGATATTTTGCTGGAGTTCCGTCAACCGTATGCCGGCATCGTGACGCAGGGGTTCGGCAACATGTTCCGTGTTTGGGACTGCCCCAACGACGGGTTTACCAATCACGTGCAAACCCTGAACCTGCGCCTGCTCAACGGCGGCGGTGCCGTCCATTCGGATATGATTGATATTTCCGTCAACGAAACGGTGGACAGCTTTGCCGCACAACTCATCGGCGTCACGTTCTCGGTACCGCAAATATCGTTCCGCCTGGCCAATCTTTCCCCCGCACACAGCACGGCACTGCAGCAGTTTCTCACATTTTGGTCGGCACACCGTGAAACACTGATGCACGGCGAACTTTCGGTACAGAATCCGGAATTGGATTTTGCCTACGTATCGGCCGCCGCTGCCGACGAAAACATCATTCTGAATCAATCCGGGCAGGCCGTTTATGCCGAAACCGGTAAGACGACCTATTGCTTCAACCAGTCCGCACAAACCGCTTTGCCCGTGGTACTGTCCGCCGCCGCGCGCGTCACGGTGGTCGATTGCCTGGGGAAAACGCTGTCCGACCGGACGCTGCAGCCGGGGGTCCATATGGTTGACGTCCCCTTCAACGCCCGCCTGCAGATTCAATAAAACACAAAAAAACATCCTATAAAATACGACTGTTGAAAAAAATGTGCCGCAGAAGGCGGCATGGAGGTATATATGAGTGAAAAAATAACCATGAATAAAGCCGGGTATTATTACGATGCGCAGGCAATCACGAAGGAACAGCCCTTCCCCGGCGGCCTGTTCGGCTGCGCCCAGTGGCGTATCCCGGGTATGATTCGCCTGGACAACGGCCACCTGTTTGCCGTATGCGACGCACGCTGGTCCTGTGCCAAAACCGACTTCGGCGGCATCGATACCGCCTTTGCCGTATCGGCAGATAACGGCCAAACCTGGACGCACGGCTTTGCCGCGTTTTTCCCGGACAGTGCCGATACCCCGGCCGACCCGCATGATACGACAACCTGCATTGACGCGGATATCGTACAGGCTGCCGACGGTGCCATTCATCTCTTGGTCAATATGAACCCGACCGGCATCACGACGGGGTTGATCTATCCGTGCGCAGGCACCGGCTTTATCGAAATCGGCGGCAAAAAACGCTTGTGCGTCGTGCGCGATTACGCCGACACCAATACCCACCCGTCTGCCCTGCCGCGCGAAAAAGTGCTGTACGTCGGCGATGCCGCACACGGCTTTTCCCCCGTGTTGACCCATGACGGACAACCGACCGGGTATACCGTGGACGAATATTTCAATCTATATCGCGACGGCATTGCCCTGTGGCAAAAGCAGGTGGATACCGACGCACAAGTGACGCAGAACCTGTTCTACCGCGACAGCGAACTGCACGTTTTCAACACGATGTACACCATGCACGCCGTCACGCGTGACGAAGGCAAGACCTGGCAAAATGAGCTGCTACCGCCCGTCAAAACGGAAACCGAGAGCGGTGTCATCTCGTCCCCCGGCAACGGTTTACGTATGACCGATGGTACGCTGGTTATGCCCCTGTACGTTTACAAACCGGAAACCGGTGCGCTGATGACCTTCCTGGCCGTATCGCGCGACAACGGCAAAACCTTTGTTCGCTCCGCCCCCATCCCCGCCACGAAGGAGATTCCGTGGAGCACCGAGGCCAAACCCGTGGAAATCAACGCCGACACCGTGCGCGTCTTTTTCCGCAACGCGGCCAACAGAATCTGCTATGCCGACTGGCATCCGTCCACCGACACGTGGAACACGCCCACGGCGCTTGACGGTGTCGGCATACATTCCGACTGCAATTACGGTGCATCCCGCCTGGGCGATACGATTTATATTTCTGCCCCGCTCGGCGTCGGCCCCGAATGCCTCCACCGTGAAAACGGCCACCTGCTGCGCTTCAAATTGGAGACAGACGGCACAATGATGCTGCAAAAGGACGTACCGATTGACGCCGGCTCCTTCTCCTACTCCATTGTGACTGCCCTTGATGATAACCGCGCCGCCGTGCTGTGGGACACCTGCGACGACGGCTTTGTGTGGTTCAAAACGATTGACGTCAAATAACTTCAAATTATATAAATAAAAACAGCGGCAGCTGAACTTCCCTCAAAGTTCAGCTGCCGCTGTTTATGATGCTTGTTTGACTTCAGGCTTTGTTTTCTTCCGACGCCGGGGCTGCGGGTTCTGCGTTGGCAGAATCTTCGGCCGCGGGCGCATCGTCGGTGAACGTCAGGCCCTCGATCAATTTGGCAATGTGTGCGCCGTAGGCAACGGATTCATCCTTGTAGAAGGACAATTCCGGCGTGATGCGCAGGTTCAGCGTTGTTGCCAGGTGATGACGAATGAAGCCGGCCGCGGCTTTCAAACCCGTGGCCACTGCCTTGGCATCGCCCTGCAGGAAAGAATAGTAAACCTTGGCATACTTCAAGTCGGGCGTCACCTGCACGGCGGTCACCGTGATAAATGCGTTTGAAACACGGGGATCCTTCACGTTGCGCAAAGCAGCGGAAACTTCCTTTTGCATTTCATCATTAATCCGACCCTGACGATATTTAGCCATTCTTACTCTCCTTTACGCCTTGAAAAAATGCACAGACCGCACAAAACGAGCCGGCTTTTTTCAAATCTAAATGAACTTTCAAAAAACGAACGTCTGCAATTCTAA
>DCGU01000015.1:13290-13434 GCA_002315325.1 Clostridiales bacterium UBA1770 | reverse complement strand
ACGAGAACCTTCGACTGCCGTACAGGGGTACGGCGACGCTCGGTTTTCGTTCATTCTGCACTCTTTTTTCTTCGGCTGTCTCGCCTTGAAAAAATGCACAGACCGCACAAAACGAGCCGGCTTTTTTCAAATCTAAATGAACTT
>DCGU01000015.1:0-13181 GCA_002315325.1 Clostridiales bacterium UBA1770 | reverse complement strand
GAACGAGAACCTTCGACTGCCGTACCGAGTACGGCGACGCTCGGTTTTCGTTCATTCTGCACTCTTTTTTCTTCGGCTGTTCCGCCTTTGAAAAATGCACAGACCGCACAAAACGAGCCGTCTTTTTTTCAAATCTAAATGAACTTCCAAAAAAACGAACGTCTGCAATTCTAAGGATTAGTTTTGGCCGTACCGGTCAAAACTTCCATTTATTGTAACGTTTTGTGCTATGAACGAGAACCTTCGACTGCCGTACAGAGTACGGCGACGCTCGGTTTTCGTTCATTCTGCACTCTTTTTTCTTCGGCTGTCTCGCCTTGAAAAAAAGTTGAAAAATTACTGCGCTGCGTCAACGATAGCCTTGAACTTCTCGGCTACCAGGGATGCGCCGCCGATCAGACCGCCGTCGACGTTGGGTTTTGCCAACAGCTCGGCTGCGTTCTTTTCGTTCATGGAACCGCCGTACTGAATGGTGGTAGCTTCGGCAACGTCACGGCCGTAGATTTCAGCCAGGGCGTCACGAATCTGACCGCAGGTCTCGTCAGCCTGCTCGGGGGTGGCCGTCAGGCCGGTACCGATGGCCCAAACGGGCTCGTAGGCGATGATAACGTTCTTCATCTGTTCAGCGGTTACGCCTTCCAGATCGAGTTTGGTCTGCATGGAAACGATTTCACGGGTGATACCGGACAGACGCTGTTCCTTCACTTCGCCCAGGCACAGGATGACGGTCATGCCGGCTTCCAGTGCAGCCTTGGTGCGTGCGTTGACAGTAGCGTCGGTTTCACCGAAGTACTGACGGCGCTCGCTGTGACCGATGATGACGTACTTCACGCCGCACTCGGTCAGCATCTTTGCGGAAACTTCACCGGTGTAAGCGCCCTTTTCGGCAAAGTGTACGTTCTCGGCACCGATGGAAATATTGGAACCCTGTGCGGCAGCCTGTGCAGCGGCAATGGTCACGTAAGGTGCGCAGAAAACGACTTCACAGCCGTTCTTGCCGGCAACGAGGGGTTTTACTTCGTTGATGAAAGCGGTTGCTTCGCTCGGCGTGAAGTTCATCTTCCAGTTCCCGGCGATGACAACCTTTCTTTTTGCTTTATTCATGATTTATCTCCTTGTTATTATTGAAAGCGGAGCTTGGAAAAAAAGAGTCAGAAGCGCCGAAAGGCTCCCGTCAGCTGTACACGCGTACTGCAAGGGGGCCTTTCGGCGGTAGGAAAAGCGAGCTTTTCCGGTCTGGCCTTTTTTTACAGCTCCTAATATTTTTTAGTCTTTATTCATCAGGCAGGCAATACCGGGCAGCTCCAAACCCTCCAGGAATTCCAGAGAAGCACCGCCGCCGGTGGAAACGTGCGTCATCTTATCGGCAAAGCCCAGACGCTCAACAGCCTCGGCAGAGTCACCGCCGCCGATGATGGAGATAGCACCGCTCTCGGCAACAGCCTGTGCAACGGTGTTGGTACCCTCGGCAAAGTTCTTCCATTCGGAAACGCCCATCGGTCCGTTCCAAACAATGGTGCCGGCGCCGATCAGGGTCTTAGCGAAGAGTTCGCGGGTCTTGGGACCGATGTCCATGCCCTGCCAGCCGGCGGGAATGGAGTCGGAGTAAATGTTCATGAAGGGGGTGTTCTCGTCGAAGGCACGGCCGATCACGTTATCTACGGGCAGCAGCAGTGCTACGCCCTTTTCCTTAGCCTTTGCCATCATTTCCTTAGCGAGTTCGATCTTATCAACTTCGCACAGGGAATCGCCGACGTCATAACCCTTGGCAGCCTGGAAGGTGTAAGCCATACCGCCGCCGATGATCAGGGTGTCAACTTTTTCCAGCAGGTTGTTGATAACGCCGATCTTATCGGAAACCTTAGCGCCGCCCAGGATGGCAACGAAGGGACGAGCGGGGTTATCGAGAGCCTTACCCATTACGGAGATTTCTTTCTGAATCAGGTAACCGCAAACGGCAGGCAGGTAGTCGGCAACACCGGCGGTGGAAGCGTGTGCACGGTGAGCGGTACCGAAAGCGTCGTTGACGTACAACTCAGCCATGGAAGCCAGTTCCTTTGCGAATGCGGGGTCGTTCTTCTCTTCTGCAGCGTGGAAACGTACGTTTTCGAGCAGCAGAACTTCGCCGTCCTTCAGAGCGGCAGCCTTTGCCTTAGCGTCGGGACCGATAACGTCCTTAGCCATAATAGCCTTTACGCCGTGCTTGCCGAGCGCTTCGGCAATGGGAGCCAGGGACAGCTTCTTCACGTCGCCCTTTGCTTTTTCCAAAGCGGCAGCGGTAGCGGCAGCCTGTTCTGCCTCGGGCAGTTCGGCAATCTTCTTCTTTTCTTTCTTATCGAGCGAAACCTTTTCGTCGAAAATGTTGTGCGGGCGGCCCATATGGGAGCACAGGATAACGCGGGCGTTGTTGTCAACCAGGTACTTGATGGTACCGAGTGCGCCGACGATTCTCTTTTCGTCGGTGATCACGCCGTCCTTCATGGGAACGTTGAAGTCAACGCGGACAAACACACGTTTGCCGGCAACGTCGACGTCTTCAATTGTTTTCTTGTTGTAAGTCATAGTCGGAAACCCTTTCTGTATAGTAAATTTTTTTATTTTTTCCAAAATACAGGCCGAAGACAATGCTTCGGCCCGTTTATAACCGACGGTTGCCCGATCAGTCGAACTTGTGATATTTTTTGATCAGTTTGCCGATACCCCAAGCAGCCAGTGCACACAGGAAAATCCAAGTCAGCGCGGCGCAAATGGTATAGGAAACCATTAAAGAATTATTTTTCTTGAAATATTCGGCCAGCGTCGTTTTGGCCAGCTGTGCCTTGGTGTTGGCACTTCTGTAGTAAATGACAATGCTCAAATAGGTCATCACGGCGGTAACGACGGTACCGATGCCCCACTGGCACAACAGCAGGATTTTCTCACCGTCCATTGTTTTGAACCAATCGATGACGTTTTTGGGAATTGCAGTCAGTTTGGCAACGAAGCCGTTCTTCTCTTTTTCTTCCATGGGAAAATCCTCCTTAAAGGGAACTTTTTACGATATTACGAATGACGTTCTCGCGTCACGCATTCTCACAGTTAATAAGTATAGCATATAGATGAATATATGTCAATGCCCTGCCTGCCGCGAATGCGGGCGTTTCTTACTTTTTGAACAGGTTTTTGGGGCAATGCGCCGCGAAATCGGGACGTTCGACCATAACAAGGCCCCGCTGTTTTGCCATTTCGCACGCCGTGCGGTAGGAAGCGTCGTCCCAGGCGTTGGGGACGTCGTGGGCATCGCAGCCGTAGATGACGCTGTTGCCGACTGCCGCCGCCACGTCCCAAAAATCGTCGCGCGGATAGAAGCGGTTCGTCCGGATGCCCAGGCCGTTGATCTCCAGCGGAATCGAGAGTTCCTTGGCCGTTTCGCACAACGTACGCATATATTTTTTGTAAACGGAGACGGGTCCCGAGAAGTTAAAAACGTCGGGGTGTGCCACGTAGCAATAGGCCCCCGTGCGCATACCGGTGCAGACTTGCTCGGTAAATTGCGCCAGCAGTTTTTCGTCATCGGTACCGGACGTGGAGCCGCGGGCGCCTTCGTCGATTTCGTTGTAAATAAAGTGCTGTCCCAGGATGAGATAATCCACGTCGTACTGCGATACGTGGCGGATCATGTCTTCAAAAAAAGCGGGATAATACTCGGATTCAAAACCGATATAAATTTTGATTTGCGCCTTGTACTTTTCGCGCAGGGCAGCCAGCGTTTCCACGTAGCCGAGCGTATCGGCAGTCGACATACGGAAGCCGGAACAATAGCCGTTTGTCATGGGATAGGGACCGTGGTCCGAAAAACCCATTTCGCCGACGCCGGCTTCGATGGCGCGCAGAACGTATTCTTCTTCCGTGCCGGATGCGTGATGGCAGCGGAACGTGTGTGTGTGAAAATTCGTTAACAAAGTTTGTCACTTCCATCTTTATTTTTTCCGCAAAAGTATAGCACACCCGCAGCTTTTTTTCAAGTGTGCACGTCCCGAAAAGACACCGGCGGCGGTAAGAAACGATTGACGCACCGCTTTTATAATGATATAATGGTACTATCTAATTTTTTATCCGAAAGGAGTGCCTCTCGTGTTTGTGATAAAATTACCCGGCGCGCACGTTCCGCACCGGAAAAACACTGCCGGTGCAGTTCCCGTCCGTTTTGTGCCGGAATCCGTGCTGGTTCCCACGGCCATGCACATCGGTGCACCGGCCGTTCCGGTTGTTGCCGCAGGCGACCACGTGGACGTCGGCACTAAAATTGCCGATGCGGGCGGATTCGTTTCCGCCGCCATTCACAGCGGCGTTTCCGGCACCGTTGCCGCCGTGGAGGATATGCTGCTGTCAAACGGCCGTACCGCCAAAGCCATCCGTATCACGGCCGACGGTCAGCAAACCGTCGACCAGAATTTAGCCCCCCGTACCGTCACCACGCCGGAAGAGCTGGTCAAGGCAGCCGCCGACTGCGGTTTGGTAGGTCTCGGCGGTGCCGGATTCCCGACAGCCGTCAAGTTCAGTATCGGGGATAAACCCCTGCACGCCATCGTTGTCAACGGTGCCGAGTGTGAGCCGTATATCACGTCGGATACCCGCACGATGCTGGACCGTAAAGAAGATTTATTCGCCGGTGCGCGCCTCCTCTTGTCCGTGCTGCACCCGGAGCGTTTTATCATCGGTGTGGAAGCCAACAAGCCCGCATGTATCGCCGCACTGAAAGAAGGAACGCCCGATGGTGTCGAGGTCAAAGCCCTGCCTTCCCTGTATCCGCAGGGCGGTGAAAAGGTGCTGATTTATCACACGACGGGACGTACCGTTCCCGCCGGTAAACTGCCGATTGACGCCGGCTGCATCGTCATCAACTGCACGACGCTGGCCGATTTGTGGAAGTTCGTATCCACCGGCATGCCGCTGACCGAAAAATGCGTCACCGTCGACGGCGGCGCTGTCAACGAGCCGAAAAACGTCATCGTGCCCATCGGCACGTCCATTCACGACCTGCTGGCATTCTGCGGCGGCGTAAAAGCAAACCCGGGTAAAATATTGTACGGCGGTCCCATGATGGGCACGGCCGTTCCGGACGACGCACAGCCCGTTTTGAAAAACACCAACGCCGTTTTGGCCCTGACCGCGGAAGAGGCCAAGACGCCGGAGCCCACACCCTGCATCCGCTGCGGCAAGTGCCTGTCACACTGCCCGTTCCGCCTGGAGCCGCGCTCCATCAACGAAGCGTACGAGAAAAAGGATATGGAGGCATTGCAGAAGCTGCGCGCCGATTTGTGTATGGAATGCGGCTGCTGTTCCTTCGTGTGCCCGGCGCACAGACCGCTCACACAAGTTAACAAACTGGCCAAAGGGTCGCTCGGTGCCTACCTGAAAGCCAAGAAGGAGGCGGCGAAATAATGGAAGACGAACGTCAGTTATTAACAATTTCGGCCAACCCGCATATTCGCGGCAATGCGTCCACGCGCCGCATCATGGCCGACCTGCTCATCGCATTGGCTCCCGTCACGGTTGCCGCCGTCGTCCTGTTCGGCCTCCGTGTACTCGCCGTTGTCGCCGCCTGCGTCATCGGCGCCGTTCTCTCGGAATTCGTATTCGATAAAATCGTCAAAAAACCCAACACGGTGTCCGATCTTTCCGCCGCCGTCACGGGTTTGATTCTCGCCCTCAACCTGCCGTCCACCATTCCCCTGTGGGAAGCCGTGCTCGGCGCCATCGTGGCCGTCGTCGTGACGAAATGCCTGTTCGGCGGTCTGGGGCAGAACTTTGCCAACCCCGCATTGGTCGGCCGAATCATTTTGTTTATCGCCTTTACCGGCGATATGAAAGCGGCCGCCTGCACGTTGTCTTCACTGCGTGCAGACCTGGTCACCTGTGCAACCCCCTTAACGCAGCTGAATAACGGCGAGGCCGTCACTGCTACGCTCAAGGAACTGCTGCTGGGTACCCACGGCGGTATGCTGGGTGAAACCTGTGCCCTGGCACTCCTGGTCGGCGGTATTTATCTGTTGTGCCGCCGCGTCATCACCTGGCATATTCCCGTATCGATTTTCGCCACCGTCGCGCTGTTCGCCCTGTGCTGCGGCCGCGACCCGCTGACCGAGCTGTTGTCCGGCGGTTTGATTCTCGGTGCCGTCTTTATGGCAACCGACTACGTCACAAGCCCCATCACACCCGTCGGCAAATTGGTCTACGGCGTCGTTATCGGTTTAATCGTTATGTTTATCCGCGTATTCTGTGCATTCCCGGAGGGCGTTTCCTTCGCCATTCTGCTGGGCAACATCCTGACCCCGTATATTGAAGCGGCAACCAAGGTCAAGCCCTTCGGCACCAAACCCGTGAAGGGAGGCAAAGCGGCATGAAGATTTACGTAAAATCCATCATCGTTATGGTTTGCCTGTGCCTGGTTATGGGGCTTTTGCTGGCGCTGGTGTACAACGTCACGGCTCCCGTCATTGCGGAAAATGAAAAGAAAGCCAACCAGGCAGCGCTGGAAGCCATGTTCCCCGGCGCATCCTTTACGCAGTTGACGTTGGCTGACGACGCCCCCGCTGCCGTCACGGCGCTGTACCGCGTGGACGATGATCATTACGCCGTCGTCAACCTGTCGATTGTCACCGGTTACACCACGGGGGAGACCACCTTCGTCATGGGTGTCAACACAGACAATATGACCATCACCAAACTGCAGTTCATTTCCTACAACGAAAGCGTTGACTGTTCCGCTGCCTTCCCGGATTCCTTTGCGGGACAGGGTGCAACGCTGGACGGCGTGACGACCGCATCGCCTGCCGTTTACACGCGTGCCGCCGTTAAAGAAGCGGTTGCCGCAGCGCTTGCCTATCTGGCAAGTCATCCTATGGTTGAAACGGAGGCTGTAATATGACAAACAATTTGACAAATAATCGCCCGTCCAAGCTTTCCGTTTTCACAAAAGGTTTGATCAAAGAAAACCCGACCCTGGTGTTGGTGCTGGGCACCTGCCCCTCCATCGCCAAGTCCAATTCGCTGTTCAACGCCCTGGGCCTGGGACTCTGCACCGCGTTGGTACTGATTCTGTCCAATATGATGATTTCCGCCATGCGTAAAATCATCCCGGACAAGGTCCGTATCCCCTGCTATATTTTAATCATCGCCGGGTTCGTGACCATCATCCAGATGCTGGTCAACGCCTACCTGCCCGATCTGTACGCGTCCCTCGGTTCCTTTATCGCCCTCATCGTCGTCAACTGCATCATTTTGGGACGTGCCGAAATGTTCGCCTCCAAAAACGGTGTCGTTGATTCCGCACTGGACGGTGCCGGTATGGGTCTCGGCTTTACGCTGGCCCTGTCCTGTATGGCCGTCATCCGCGAGGTGCTGGGTGCCGGGCAGTTCTTCGGTTTTGACGTACCTTTCTTCAAAACCTACAACTTCCCGATTTTGCAAAAGACGTTCGGCGGTTTCCTGGTATTCGGCTGCATGATTGCCCTGGTCAGCGTGCTGTCAGGGGGCAAAGTGAAACACGATTCCGTGGGCTGCGCCGGTTGTCCCAACGCTGCCATTTGTACTGCCTGCAAAGGCGAGTGCAGTGAAAAGAAGGAGGAGAGTGCACAATGAAAGAATTATTGCTGATTATCTTCTCCGCCGTTTTCGTCAACAACTACGTGCTGTCGAAAACGCTGGGTATTTGCCCCTTCCTGGGCGTTTCCAAGCAGTTTAAGCAGGCTGCCGGCATGGGCATCGCCGTCACCTTCGTTATGGTGCTGGCCACCGCCGCCACCTGGCCGATTATGTATTACGTGCTGGAGCCCAAAGGACTGGGCTACCTGCAGACCATCGCGTTTATTTTGATTATCGCGGCGCTGGTGCAGTTTGTGGAAATCGTTCTCAAACGCTTTATTCCCTCGCTGCATAAATCCCTGGGTATCTACCTGCCCCTGATTACCACCAACTGTGCCGTGCTCGACGTTTCCATCGCCAATATCAAGAGCGGCTACACCTTCGCCGGTTCCATTTGCAACGCCTTCGGCGGCGGTGTCGGCTTCCTGCTTGCTATGGTGCTGTTTGCCGGCGTACGTACGCGCCTCATCGGCAACGACAAGGTACCCAAGGCGTTTCAGGGTCTGCCCGTCACGCTGGTGGCGGCCGCCATCGTCTCCCTGTCCTTTATGGCATTCAGTTTGAAATAAGGGGGGCGAAAGAATATGTTAACGATTCTCATTGCTGCCGCAATTATCACCGGCATCGGTCTTGTCTGCGGCCTGCTCCTGGTAGTTGCGGATAAGTTTATGGCCGTCCCCGTGGACGAAACCGAAACCAAAATTCGCGAATGTCTCCCCGGCGCCAACTGCGGTGCCTGCGGTTATACCGGTTGTGACGGCTATGCCAAGGCATTGGCCGCCGACAAAGACGGCACCGTTGCCACCAACCTCTGCGTACCCGGTGCCGACGCCGTTGCCAAACAGGTGGCAGACGTCATGGGCCGCGAAGCGCTCGACGTCATTGAAATGGTGGCCGTCGTTGCCTGTGACGGCGACTGCAACGCCACCAAAACCAAGTACGAATATCAGGGCGTACAGTCCTGCGCCGCCGTCAAGATGCATTACGGCAGCAACGGCCTGTGTACCTTCGGCTGTATCGGCATGGGCGACTGTGCCGCCGCCTGCCCCAATCAGGCCATTTGTCTGGATGAGGGCGTGGCACACGTCAACGCCAACCTCTGCTCCGGCTGCGGTATGTGCGCCAAGACCTGCCCGCAGCATCTGATTCATCTGATGCCCGACGTGGAACGCGTCATGGTGACGTGCAGCAACCACGACAAGGGGGCGCAAACCCGTAAGGCATGTTCCCACGGCTGTATCGGCTGTAAGAAGTGTGAAAAGAACTGCCCGAACGGTGCCGTCACCGTCGTGGACAATCTGGCCACCATTGACTACAGCAAGTGCACCGACTGCAAGACCTGTGCCGTCAACTGCCCCGTCGGCGCTATCCTCGTTTCCGACTTCTCGGGTATCCACCGCGCCAAATGAAAGTCACCGTCACCGCCGAATGGGACGGCAAACTTCTGCGCGATTATCTGAAAACTTTGCACCTGTCCGCCAAGATGCTGTCCCGGTTGAAATATACCGAGGACGGCATCCGTGCGGACGGTGTGCGCGTCACGGTGCGGCACGTGCTGCATACGGGGGAAGAATTGGAACTGTTGTGGAACGACACCGAACCCTCCCCCAAAATCATCCCTGCGGACCTGCCGCTTGCCATTGCCTTTGAAAACGAAGACGTCGTCGTACCGGCGAAGCCCGCCGACATGCCGACGCATCCCTCACACGACCATTACACCGACACGGTAGCGAACGCGCTGGCACATCGTTATGCCGAGGCCGGTGTACCCTTTACCTTCCGTCCCGTCAATCGCCTGGACCGCAACACCTCGGGCCTGGTCCTCGTCGCCCGCAATCAGCCGGCGGCGGCGCGCCTGTGCCGCAGTATGCACGACGGCCTGATTCACAAAACCTACGCCGCCATTTTGTGCGGCGTACCGGAACCGCCCTGCGGGGAAATCCACGCACCGCTGTGCCGCACGGCCGAGAGCATTATCGTGCGCCGCGTTTGCGAACCGGGCGAAGGTGACGACGCCCTGACGCGCTACAAAACGCTGGCCGTGTCTGACGACGGCGGCTATGCGCTGGTGTTGGCCTCCCCTGTCACGGGCAGAACCCACCAATTGCGCGTGCATTTTGCGCATATCGGCCACCCGATTCTGGGTGACGATTTGTACGGCGATCCGACCGCACACGGGATATTCCCCCGCCAGGCTCTGCACGCCGGCAAATTGGTCTTTCCCCTGCCCTTTGGAAATGAGGGCGACGCATCCCCCGAAACAGTCACCGTGACGGCACCGCTGCCGGCGGATATGACTGATTTTTTAAACACACATTTTACGTCCTTCACGGCATCCGGAAAGCTCAATACGCTGTGGGACGAAACCGTTTGATTGGAATTTATCGTTACTGTAAACATAACGCTATGACACACCCGTGTAAAGCCCCCCAAACGCACAAATACCGCGGCGACCTGCTTTTATGCGTTGCCCTGTTGTTGCTTGCCGGCATCCTGGCCGGCATTCTTTTTCTGTGCCGCAAACCGGGGGCTACGGTCGTCGTCACGCAGAACGATTTGACGCTGTTATCCGTATCCCTTTCCGAGGACGGCACGTATCCCATTCGGACACAGGCCGGTTACAATTTGTTGGTTGTGGAAAACGGCAGTGCCCGCATTGCCGAGGCCGACTGTCCGCACGGTATTTGTACCCAAAGCGGTGCCGTCCGCTATGCGGGACAAACCATCGTCTGCCTGCCGCACAAACTGGTCGTCACGGTTGTCGGCGGCGATGATGCGCCGGCCGATTTCACAACGGGGAGGACGTTGCCATGAAACAACCGCGTCAATCGATACGGCGGCTGACGGCCATGGCCGTTTGTTTGGCCCTTTCCTTAATTCTTTCCTACTTGGAATCGCTCATTCCCCCGCTGTTTGCCCTGCCCGGCGTTAAACCGGGGCTGTGCAACGTCGTCATTTTGTTTCTTTTGTACCGCCTCGGCTTTCGCGACGCACTTTGCGTCAGCCTGTGCCGCGTCGTGATAGCGAATCTGCTGTTCGGCAGTCTGCCGGCCGCCGCATTCGGTGCCGCAGGCGCACTGCTCAGTCTGTGCGGCATGGCATTGTTAAAACGTCTGCCCTGCTTTTCCCCCTGCGGCGTCAGCATTGCCGGGGGCGTACTGCACAACCTGGGGCAAATTGCCGTGGCCGTCGCCATGACGAAAACACCGGGGCTGGTCTCGTATCTTCCCCTGCTGCTGGTGTCCGGCATCTGTGCCGGCGTATTGGTGGGGCTTTTGGCAGCGCTGCTGCTGCAAAAAGTACCCGCATCACTCACGGCCGAGTTTACCGACACTCAGCAATCATAACAATCGTACGTTCGTACAATTCTTCATCACGAAAATAACGCATAAGGACATAGATGATTCATGATTATTCTCAGCGCCGGTGACCTGACGCTGCAATTCGGCGTCACCACCATTTTTGAAAATATCTCCTTTTCCCTGAACGAAAACGACCGTATGGGTATCATTGGCGTCAACGGCTGCGGCAAGACGAGTTTGTTCCGCACGCTGACGGGCGAGTACGAGCCCACGCACGGTCAGGTTTTCAAAGCGGGGGAAAAGACCGTCGGCTACGTGGCGCAGGACTCGCTGGCCACCTCTGCCGATGAAAGCGAAACCGTGCTGGCACACGCCTACGGGGCTTTCCCGGAACTTTTAGCCATGGAAGCGGAACTCGCCGTCATGGAAGAGCGCATGAACGCGGGGGACACACGCCCCATCGGTGCCTACACGCAGCTGCACGAGAAGTTTATCCGAGGGGGCGGCCTGGAATTCCGCTCCCGCTGCCAGTCGATTTTGATGCGTCTCGGCTTTGATAAATCAACTTTTGACCTGCCGCTGTGCAAGCTTTCGGGCGGGCAGCAGACGCGCTTGGCTCTGGGCCGCCAGCTGTGCCGCGAGCCGGATATTCTCTTGCTGGACGAGCCGACCAACCATTTGGACATTGAAACGCTGCGCTGGCTGGAAGGCGTTTTGGCGTCCTGGAAAAAGTGCCTGCTCGTCATCTCGCACGATCGCTATTTTTTGGACCGCGTCACCAACAAAACGCTGGTGATGGAACATCTGCACGCCAAACTCTATCCCGGTAATTACACCACAGCCCTTGCCTTGCGGGCAGAAGAACGTGAAACGCAGGAACGCCTGTGGGAAAAACAGCAAAAGGAATTAGCGCATCACGAGGCCGTGATCGAGCAGCAGCGCCGCTGGGGACAGGAGCATAACTTCGTCACCATTCGCGCCCGCCAAAAGATTATCGACCGTATGGATTTGGTGGAAAAGCCCAAGGAAGCGCCCCGTGCCATCAAGATGAAGTTCACGTCGTCCATTGCCAGCGGCAACGAGGTGTTGTCGGTGCGCAATCTGACCATGGGATTTGGAGAGAAGACGTTGTTCCGCGACATGAGTTTTCTGCTCAAGCGCGATGAGCGCACCTTTATCATCGGCCCCAACGGCTGCGGCAAATCCACGCTTATCAAACTCCTTTTGGGGCAGCTCGACCCCGTGTCCGGCATCATTGAGGCCGGGTACAACGTACAGGTCGGCTACTACGACCAGGAAAACCAAAACTTAACCGAAACCAATACGGTTCTGGACGAGCTGTGGAATGCCTACCCACGCAAAACCGAAACCGAGATTCGCAGTGCCCTGGGCCTATTCCGTTTCGTCGGCGAGGACGTCTTTAAAACCGTGTCCGTGCTGTCCGGCGGACAGCGGGCACGCCTGACGCTGGCCAAACTCATTCTATCCGAAATGAATCTGCTCATCCTGGACGAGCCGACCAACCATTTGGACATCGACTCCCGTGAGGCGCTCGAAACGGCGCTGGCCGGTTTCGGCGGCACAATTTTGGTCGTTTCCCACGACCGCTATCTCATCAACCGCCTGGCCACCCGCATTTTGGAAGTCAATCCCGGTCCCGCCTTTGGGAACGCCCCCCTGTGCGACTATGCCGTCACGCACGAAGGCGACGGCTATAACGAATATATGGCGTTCAAGGAACGACGCCAAGCCGGCATCGAAAGCGGCGAAATTGTCGTAACACCCGTGGCGGGTGCGGCAAAACCGGTACCGACGCTCGACGACGTGCCCAATATTCGGGAAGAATCGCAGAAGGAACAGTATCTCCGCGCCAAGCAGGCCGCTGCCGACGCCCGCAAAAAACAGCATCACCTGGAGAAGCTCGGGCAGGAGAAAGAGGCACTGGAGACGGAACTGGCCGCCGTGGAGGCCGAACTGTACGGTGACGCCGCCGCGGATTACCAAAAGGCAGCCGCATTGGACGCAAGGCGCACCGAAATTGAAAACCGACTGATGGAAGTGTATGAGGAATTGGAAGCACTGGGGCAGGAAGTATAACCTGCCCCCGCGCGGATTCCGATTGTAAAACGCAATTTTACAATTGATTAGAAAATCTGTATATTTGTTAAAAAACTATCAAAAAAATCCTTGACAAACCCCCGTTACGGTGCTATAATAAGCAAGCATTTTGGCGGGATAGCTCAGCTGGCTAGA
>DCGU01000073.1 GCA_002315325.1 Clostridiales bacterium UBA1770 | reverse complement strand
GTCTACTTGACAGGGGGCACATCAAAAACGATGCGGGCGGTTTTGTTATTTCGTATAAGGATTATTTTGCAGCATTTGCCGGATTTCATCGCGCAGGGGCAACGGATAGATAACCTCAACGTGCTCCAAATACTGCAGGGCGAAGTAGACCATGCCGTGCGTGGAAGCAGTGAAGACAACGCGCAGGTGGTCCTCATCAAACCGGGTGATATTCAGATCCGTGCCGAATTCATCGATGACACAGGTCAGTCCCGTTTGGTCAACCTTCAACGTGACGGACTGTTCGTCGCCCGTGAAACCATAGGCCGAATGCTGTACGGCCTTTTCCAATGCTTCTTTATTAAACTTTCGCACGGCGTCGTCGGGCAGAACTGTGACGTCCCGCATACGGTCGACGCGCAGGTTGGAAGGTTTTTCAGGGTGACCCGGGTTGTAGCAAATCAGGTAATAATGGCTGTTGAAAAAATCCAGTGCATAGGGATGTGCCGTGATGCGGCCGGCAGCGCGGGGCTGCAGTTCCGGTGCGCGCGTATGCTCATTATATCCGTATTTCAGGTAGTCAAAGGACACCTGTTTTTTTGTCTGTATAGCGGAAGTCAGAGCGGCAATGGACTGCAGCGTCTCGGCACCGAGTGCTTTGCGGGAATTGGAGATGGTGATGCTGGGCAGTGACTGTTTGTCCCGCATAGGCAGCGTTTCGGTAATGGTCTGCTTGATGGTATTGGTTTGTGCCGCTGTGAGAAACGGGAAATAGTTGACAGCATCAAGCAACAGTTTGACGATACCATTATCCACACCACACTCGTAGAGGTAGTACCCGCGGGGCACCTTAGTGATATTGTAGTCAAATTCCCGCAGCGTCTCCACGGCTGCGTAAATCGTCCGACGGTCGGGCGATAAACCATATAGACGCGCGATGTTATCGGATATTTCGGTGGCATTCAGCGGGTGTGATTTATCCGAACTGTTTTTCAGTACGGATAAGACGCAAAGGGCAATGGCTTTATCTGTCATGGCAGGCGTCTGCCTCCTTTCTCCGTTTGACGGACAGTCGTCTGTTACTGTTTTGCTGTATTACACTTTTACAGTTTCTCGGTAACAGCCTGATACAAATTATCGGCGTAGTAGACGAAGCCTTCGTCTAACGGGTGCAGGCCGTCGAAGAAGAGCGACGCATCGTGGGGAACAAGGGCGCGGCCGTCGATCAGGGTGACCTGCGGGAAGTCAGCGAGCACCTCGTCGAACATTTGGTACATAGCGGCGAACAGGGGTTTATAACTTTCGTCCTCGCTTTCTTTTCGCCAAATGGGGCTCAGCGCGAAGATTTTGGAGTTGGGGAACGTTTTCGTCAGGGCTTTATAGAAATCAATCATATGGGCGCGGTTGACGTCAAGCGGCATGCGGAACAGGTCGTTGGTGCCGTAAGCGACCGTGATGACGTCGGGCGTACGGCCGATATCGTCGACGATGGCGGCGTCGTGGAAGTAGCCGGCGTTGCCCTGGTTGATGACCTCCCAATCGTGCTGCAGGGCAATGCGGTCGGGATAGGAGCAGGCCGGTTTCATGGCCTGGATACCGTGGGTGATGCTGTCACCGATGAAGAGCCACAGCCCCTCCTTGACGGCAGGCGTGACGGTTGCACCGTCGGACACCTCGATGGAGCGCAATACGCTGCGGCCGACGAAGGAATACACCAATTGCACGCGGTTGGCGGCGCCATCCAGTTCCACGGTGTATTTGCCGGGTTTATCCACGATAACCGTTTCGCTGCCGTTGACAAAAATCTGCATGGGTGCCTGCATCCAGGTGGATTCGTACACAGGAATATGGAATGTGACGAACTTGGCGTCCGTGATAAAATCCTGCATAATGCCGCCTTCTTCCTCGGCGTTGCCGCGGAAGAAGCACTTTACGTCGTGCGGGTCGGACGGGAACAGGGCGTTGTCGTAAAACGCCTGTATCTGTTTTTCGGTGCATTTGCGGAAGGTGAAACCGGACGCCGTGCGCGTATAGCCTACGGTGCCGAAGGTGACGGATAAAATTTGCTCATCGGTTAAGAACATAATAATGGTACTCTCCTTCTTGTTAATACGTTTATACGTTATTGTCAGTGTTTTTCTTTTTTCGTTTGCGGGAAACGACCGCACAGGACAGACTGCAAACGGAGATGGCAGCCAAGAGGACCATCGGCAGACGGGAGGGCGCTTCGTAGGTAACGGTGAAGGTACAGGATGCCGTGCGGATTTGGCCGCCGGCGTTCAGCGTGGCAACGCAGGTATACGTCCCGCTGTTATCCTTGGCGCATGCCAAAAACAGCACTTCGGTCGTTTCGTCGGGCAGGATAACGCCGTCGCGGAACCATTGGTAGGTGATCCGGTCGGCGAGCGGATGCGTCACGGCAAAAGTGAAACCGTCCGCTATCCGTTTATCCGCCGTGGCGGTGACGTCGGTGGGGGTGTACTGCACCTCGAGATCCATCAGCGTCCAAAACAGGTGAACGGCACTGTTTTTCCGCTCCAAAACCGTCGGCATTTCGTCCTCGGTCCAGCGGATAAAACCCGCACGCTCGGGGTAAGTCAAGGCGGTCCCGGGGTAATCGGTAACGGACGCGATAACGTTGGTATAGCCGTCGTACAGCGTCCAGGTATATTGCACACCGCCGTACAGCGTCGTATCGTTCCAAAAGATATCACCTTCGCACACGGGCTGTGTGAAGGCCTCATCGTAATACCAGCCGGTAAAAATGCCGCCGCCCGTGGTCGGCACAATTTCGTTGAGTTTGTCCAATCCGCCGGGGAAATAGGCGAGTTCAGACACGTTATCCCCGCAAATCAGGGTTAACGACGCCTTGCCGGCCCAGCAGGCGGCAAAAGCATCCGGAATGCCGTACCCGTATTTATCATCGCGGCCGAACGTACCGAGGTCCTTCGCCGTGCTGCAAAGCGCAGCCGTGATATCGTCGACCGTCGCATCGGGATGCATGCTGATATACAGGGCGGCAATACCGGCGACAATCGGTGTGGCAAAGCTGGTACCGTCCATATTCCACACACCGCCGCCGTATTTTACGCCCAACACGCTGCCGGGCGCCGTCAAATCCAAATCAGGGCCGTAACTGCTGGCGCTGTTCAACGTGTTATCGGCATTCAGCCAGCCGACGGTCAAAACGGTATCCAGGGATGCGGGGAGGTCGAGCGACGAAATACCATCGTTGCCGGCCGACACGCACACAAGGATATTTTTGTCACGTGCTTCCTGCAACAGCGCCTTTAATTTTTCGCTGTTTCTGTCGTTTTGCGAAATGGTCCAGCTGATGGAAATAACGTCGGGGTCCAAAGAAACGGCATATTCCACAGCGTGGACAAGGTCTTCCGAAAGATAGGCCATCCCTGCCCCCTCGTAAAACTCGCGGTAATCGCAGCGGACGGCAATGAGTTCCACGTCGGGCGCGACGCCGGGGGCACTGTCCAGACGTGACACGATGGTGCCGATGACGCTCGTCCCGTGATATTTGGCATCCGCCTGGTCGTCTATCACAGCATACCCGTATTCGGCGGCGGTTTGCTTGGTACTGGCGTTGTAGGACAGGGGGCTGATGATGCAGTTGCCGTTCTCGTCGGTAAAGGCAAAATTGCGGTAATCAACGCCGGTGTCGATGACAACGACGCGCACGGGCGTGCCGTCCTCATATTTGCCCGTAATGCCCATTTCGTGCAGGGGCGTCACGTTCGTCTGTGTGATATAATCGCACCTATCGTCATTCCATGCCGCTGCGGTCAGGGAAAAGCACGAAAAAGACGGCACAAGCAACAGGACCGTCAAACATAAAAGGAAGACTGTTTTTTGTATTTTTCGTCTGTTGCGCATATCCTGTCGTCTTCCCCTTTCATTACAGTGATGTACATATTATAGCACAGGTACCGAGCGCGTGCAAGGTGCGGCGCGACCGCAAAGCGGTGTGTAAAACGTGCGCCGCGATTATCCCGTGTTCTTCTTTCCACGCAAATCCTTTTTATCTCTTGTATATTTTATTATTTTCCTGTATAATACTGTTATTATGATTGTTAGTCTGATCGTGCACACGCTCAGCGACGAACGTATGAACGAAAAAGAATCGGAGGTACCCCGCACATGGCAGAGAAAACCTATTTATCCGACATTGAAATTGCGCAGGCAGCGAAACCGGAACACATTTCCGTGATTGCCGAGCGCGCCCACATCAATCCCGACTACGTGGAATTTTACGGCAGCAAGAAAGCCAAGATTGACCTGGCGCTACTGGACGAAAAGCGTCCCAACGGTAAACTGATTTTGGTCACGGCCATCACGCCCACACCGGCAGGTGAAGGCAAGACGACGACCACCATCGGTTTGGCCGACGGTCTGCGCCACATCGGCAAGGACGTCACCGTGGCGCTACGTGAGCCGTCTCTCGGCCCCGTGTTCGGTGTCAAGGGCGGTGCCGCCGGCGGCGGTTACGCCCAGGTTATCCCCATGGAAGACATCAACCTGCACTTCACCGGCGACTTCCACGCCATCGGCGCTGCCAACAACCTGCTGGCCGCCATGCTGGACAACCACATTCAGCAGGGCAACGTGCTGGGCATTGACCCCCGCCGCATCACCTGGAAGCGCTGCGTGGATATGAATGACCGTCAGCTGCGTTTTATCGTGGACGGTCTGGGCGGCCGCATCAACGGCACCCCGCGTGAAGACGGCTTTGACATCACGGTTGCCAGCGAAATCATGGCCGTGCTGTGCCTGTCCTCCTCCATTGCCGACCTCAAGGCAAGACTTTCCCGCATTATCGTGGGCTACACCTATGACGAAAAGCCCGTTACTGCCGGCGACCTGCACGCTGCCGGTGCCATGACGGCCCTGCTGAAGGATGCACTCAAGCCCAACCTGGTTCAGACGCTGGAGGGCACGCCCGCCTTCGTACACGGCGGTCCCTTCGCCAACATCGCCCACGGCTGTAACTCCGTCATCGCCACCCGTATGGCCCTCAAGATGGGTGACTACACCGTGACCGAGGCCGGCTTCGGTGCCGACCTGGGTGCCGAAAAGTTCCTGGACATCAAGTGCCGCATGGCCGGGCTCACCCCCGACGCTGTCGTCATCGTTGCCACTGTCCGTGCGCTAAAGATGCACGGCGGACTTGACAAGAAGCAGCTGGGCACCGAGGACCTGCAGGCCTTGGAACGCGGCATTCCCAACCTGCTGCGTCACGTCTCCAACATCAAGAACGTTTACAAACTCCCCGCTGTCGTTGCCGTCAACCGTTTCCCGACGGATACCGACGCGGAAATCGACTTCATCATTAAGAAATGCCGTGAACTCGGCGTCAACACCGTGCTGTCCACCGTATGGGCAGAAGGCGGCAAGGGCGGCGAAGCGCTGGCCCGCGAAGTGGTCCGTTTGTGTGAAGAGGAAAAGGGCAACTTCACCTTCTCTTACGCCGACGATCTGTCCCTGCGCGACAAGATCAACGCCGTGGTCACCAAGGTATACGGCGGTGACGGCATCAATATTCTGCCCGCAGCCGAGAAGGAAATTGCCAAGCTCGAGTCCCTCGGCTTTGGTAAATGCCCCGTCTGCATTGCCAAGACACAGTACAGCTTCAGTGACGACCCCGCCAAACTGGGCGCACCGACCGGTTTCACCGTCACGGTACGCAACGTCAAGGTTTCCGCCGGTGCCGGTTTCGTGGTCGTATTGACCGGCGAAATCATGACCATGCCGGGTCTGCCGAAGGTGCCTGCGGCAGAAGGCATCGACGTGACGGATGACGGCAGAATCATCGGCTTATTCTAATAGGGCTGTCAAAAAAGCGCCGACCGGAAAAGCGGATTAAATAGAAGAATTATTCCGTGCAACGACTGTCGGACGTTAACCTCGATTTTGATAAAAAAGAAATATCAAAAAAGAGACGCGCTTTTCCTACCGCCGTTCAGCGCCTTGCAGTACTTGGGTACAGCTTGCGAGCGCTGAACGGCGCTTCTGCATCTTTTTTCCCAAGCCCCATGTTTGAGGGCCGTCACGTCGTGAACGATGTGTTCTGTTCCACAGAACGATCGGTGCACTGCGTGCGTGATGTTCGCCGTTGGCGAGTGATGTGCGCTCTGCGCGATAAGCAGAACACATCTCATCCCTTTTACTGCACAGCAGTAAATCATCACTGTGCGTTAGCACATCATCACTTGCCCGTTAGGGCAATCATCACTTACC
>DCGU01000077.1 GCA_002315325.1 Clostridiales bacterium UBA1770 | reverse complement strand
AACCCTTTGTCAGCAGGCTGAAGGTGCCGCCATTTTTTGGCGGCACCTTGTTTTTTATTTTTTCAGTAAAGTTGCCTCGGACTCTCCGCGCACAAAGGAGGCGGTGATGATAATCTCGGCAACGTCAGTTTGTGACGGAATATCAAACATTAATTTCATCATCAAACTTTCCATAATGGAACGAAGACCTCTGGCACCGGTATTCCGTTGAATTGCCTCATCGGCAATACAGGAAAGTGCTTCATCTTCAAACGATATTTTTACGTTATCAATGGCAAACAGCTTGGAATACTGTTTCAAAATAGCATTTTTGGGCTTCTGCAGGATTTGAATCAATGCGTCGCGGTCAAGGCTTTCCAAACCGACAATAACGGGAAGTCGTCCGACTAATTCGGGGATCAGCCCGAATTTGACTATGTCATGCGCAGAAACGTCGGCAAGCAGTTTGGTTACGTCAGGATTGCTTTTGCTGCGAACGTTCCCCTCAAAACCGATAGATTGCGTGCCTTGTCTTTTTTCAATAATTTTATCCAAACCGCCGAATGCACCGCCGCAAATAAACAGTATATTTGACGTGTTAATTTGGATAAATTCCTGGTTGGGATGCTTTCTCCCGCCCTGCGGCGGAACGTTTGCAACGGTCCCTTCCAATATTTTCAAAAGAGCCTGCTGCACACCCTCACCGGATACGTCTCTCGTGATGGACGGGTTTTCGCTCTTTCTGGCAATCTTATCAATTTCATCAATATAAATGATACCGTGCTCCGCACGTTTGACGTCAAAATCAGCCGCTTGAATTAAACGAAGGAGAATATTTTCTACGTCTTCGCCAACGTAGCCGGCTTCCGTCAACGTTGTGGCATCGGCAATGGCGAACGGCACGTCAAGCGCTTTGGCAAGCGTTTGTGCCAAATACGTTTTTCCGACACCGGTAGGACCAATGAGTAAAACGTTGCTTTTTTGCAGTTCAACGCCGTCATCTGCTTTATCTTTTTCACAAAAGACTCGCTTATAATGATTATATACTGCCACGGACAGAGCGATTTTTGCCGAATCCTGACCGATGACAAACTCATCAAGCGTTGCTTTAATATCATGCGGTTTCGGCAGGGAAGAAAAATCTTTCTTTGCGGGTTCTTCCTCACCATACTCGCTATCCGCTTCTGCCGAATGAATTAACTCAGCACAGGCATCCACACAATAATTGCAGATATACACGCCGTTAGGGGAGGGAATCAAAAAATCAACGTGATTCTCATCCTGTCCGCAAAAAGCGCATTTTCTAATTCTTTTTTCAGAATTATTCGTTGTATCTTGGGACATACTTCAGCCTTTCAGATAATTACTCGCGATGCGTCAGGATTTTGTCAATCAAGCCGTATTTTAAAGCTTCTTCAGCCGTCATAAAATTATCACGATCGGTATCACGTTCAATTTCTTCAAGTGTTCGACCGGTATTATTGGCAAGAATACGGTTCAACTGTTCGCGGGTGCGCAAAATTTGCTCGGCATGAATTTTGATGTCGGTAGCTTGACCCTGAGCACCGCCCAAAGGCTGATGAATCATGATTTCACTGTTGGGTAATGCCAACCGTTTTCCCTTCGTTCCTGCACTCAGCAGGAAAGCGCCCATGCTGGCAGCTAAGCCGACACAAATGGTCGATACGTCACACTTGATGAAGTTCATCGTATCGTATATAGCCATTCCGGCGGTTACGGAACCGCCGGGGCTATTAATATAAAACGAAATATCTTTGTCAGGATCCTGCGCTTCCAGGAACAATAATTGCGCTACGACGAGAGAAGCGGTCGCGTCATTTACCTCGTCAGACAGAAAGATGATTCTGTCATTCAATAAACGCGAAAAAATATCATAAGAACGCTCGCCGTGTGCGGTCTGTTCTACCACCATCGGGACTAAAGCATCCCTTGTACTCCGATTTGTCATCATAGAGCATACTACCTTTCTGTGTATCAGTCTTGCTTATCTTCTTTTTTCGTGGTCTTCGCCTTGGTGGTTTTGGCAGCCGGCTTCTTTTCGGCGGGCTCTTTTTCACCTTCAGCTTTTTCTGCAGTCTTTGCAGCGGATTTCTTTGCAGCGGCCTTGGGAGCAGCCTTGCCTTCTTCCGTTGCCTCTGCATCGGCCTTCTTGGCAGTCTTTGCCTTAGTCGTCTTTGCAGCCTTCTTTTCAGCAGGTTCGTCAACGATGACAGCCTTCTCCTTTATCAAGTCAAGCGCTTTCTTCACTTTCAGGTCTTCGGCAATCGTTTCGGCAGGAAGATATTCTTTTACCTTTTCAACTTCCATACCGTATTCTTTAGCAATGCGGTCATACTCTGCAGCCAAGTCGTCATCCGTAGGAACGAGCTTTTCCAGTTCGGCAACCTTCTCCAGTGCCAAACGGCCCTTCACCTGTTTTTCAGCCTGGGGACGCATCTGTGCACGCAGCTGATCCATCGTCAAGCCGGTATACTTGAAATACATGTCAAGATTAAGGCCCTGCATCTGCATTCTGTTATCATAGTCCTTAACCATATTATCAACTTCGTTATCAAACATGGGTGCAGGGACGTCTGCTTCCATTTCACCGATAAGAGCTTCCATCACTTTGCCTTCAAAAGCATTGTCGGCATTGTTTTGATGACGCGTCTTAATCTTTTCGGCAACGTCAGCACGGTAAGCGGCAAACGTATCAAATTCGGAAACGTCCTTGGCAAATTCGTCATCCAGTGCAGGCAGTTCGGTTCTGGTAAGAGCGTTCACCTTTACCTTGAAAACAGCGGGCTTTCCGGCGAGATTTTCGGCATTATAATCAGCAGGGAAAGTTACGTTGACGTCAAATTCGTCGCCGACCTTCTTGCCGATGATTTGATCTTCAAAGCCGGGGATAAATTGACCGGAGCCGAGCTTCAGGGAGTAATTCTCGCCATTGCCGCCGTCAAATGCCACGCCATCGACAAAGCCTTCAAAATCAATTTTTGCAGTGTCGTCTTTTGCAGCGGGTTCATCGGTCACGTCAATTTCACGACCGTTGCGCTGACGGGTCATATTGATTTCGGAATCAATTTCAGCATCGGTAACTTCCTCAACTTTTTTGGAAGCTTCCAGGCCGACGTACTTCTTCAGTGTAACTTCGGGTTTTACGAAAACGTTTGCAGTCAGAACAACACCGTTTTCATCAATCGATTTGATATCGATTTCGGGCTGGGCAACGGGATGGATGTCAGCTTCCTTCACAACTTCGGGATATACGGCGGGAATCAAATCGTTCAGTGCGTCTTCATAGAAGAAGCCCTTGCCATACATTCTTTCAATTACGTTGCGGGGAGCTTTACCGCGGCGGAAGCCGGGAACGTTAATACGCTTTACGTTTTTACGATAAGCGTTGGACACAGCGGCATCAAATGCTGCTTTGTCGATGGAGAATTCCAAAGAATACTGGGAATTCTCTTTCTTTTCGGATTTGATCAGGGTCATTGTGTTTTCCTCCGGTAATATATGTTTTTATTTTATTTTTTGCATACTTGTATATTTTAATCAAATATACTACTTTTGTCAATAGATTGGCTTGAAATACGGGGGATTTACGTGATTTTTCGCGGCACAAACTCCAAAAAATCGGCAGACACAAAGTGAAACCGAATGGATTCGAACGTTTGCACGGCAGGAACGTTATATTGGCCGTGTACGTGGCCGAAATAACAATCGGAGACGTTATATTGATGAAGCACGTCAATGATATCGCGCTGGTAAAAACCGTTCCACAGGGGAGGGAAGTGAAACAACACGTAGGGACTGCTGTTTTCCGCTGCCTGTTCCAAACTGAGACGCAAACGAATCAACTCGCGTGCCGTGATTTTTGTAAAATCAGCGTTACCGACGGTAACCTGTGATTTTTCATCCTGAAACCACCCGCGTGAACCGCAGAACGTTTTTCCCTCGACGGAAACCGCATTGTTTTGTAAAAATGAAATGGAACGAATGCCGGCTTCTTCCAAAGCGCAATTCATTTTTTTGAGTGAAGTCCACCAAAAATCATGATTGCCTTTCATCAGAATTTTCTTGCCGTTCAGTGCAGAATCAACAAACGACAAATCGGAAACGGCTTCTTCCAACGTCATTGCCCAGGAAATATCTCCCGGAACAAACACAGTATCCTGCGGCCCCACGCAGGCGTTCCAGCCCTTTTGGATTTTGTCAATATATTGTACCCAACGATGACCGAACGCATCCATTGCTTTTTCGGGACAGGCAACGGATAAATGCAAATCGGAGATAACGTAGACGGACATATTAGTTCTTTTGGTTAAGCCAATCCAATACGGCCGCAGACATTTGTGCAGGTTCAATCACCTTTGTAAAGCGAACTTTCTTCGCACGCAATTCATCAATAGCGCGGTGAATGGGCATGCCGGACATCTCAGACAATTGACTGCAAGCCTCAAATCCGTCTTCAGCGGGAATACCGCCGAGTGCGGAAATGACGGAATTGGCAAATTTATACGGAGAAGCCGTGGATACGGCAAGCATGGGACGTTGATCGTTTGCGCCTGCCATGAATTCGTCAGCGCAGGATAGGGCAACTGCCGTATGCGGATCAACGGTATAACCATATTGAGCCTTATATTTTTTAATGGCTTCATACGTCTTGTTTTCGTCTGCACAATACCCGCAAAACAGGGAACGGATATATTGCATTTCGTTTTCATTTGCAACGTATTTCCCATTCTTTTTAAGAGAATCCATATAATTTGCCGTTTTTTCCGGTCCTGCCGCAAACCAAAGAAGACGTTCAAGGTTGCTGGAAATCAGGATATCCATCGATGGAGACGAAGTGGTGTAGAAGGTGCGGTTTCTATCATATACACCGGTATTCAGGAAATCGGTTAAAACGTTATTTCTATTAGAGGCACATACCAACTTTGCAATAGGAAGACCCATCTTCTTTGCGATAAATGCGGCCAAAATGTTCCCGAAATTACCCGTAGGAACGCACACGTCGATTGTCTCACCCATGGAAACAGTGCCGGCGGCAACCATATCAAGATAAGCGGAAACGTAATAGGCGATTTGGGGGGCAAGTCTGCCCCAGTTGATGGAATTGGCAGAAGAGAAGACGTAACCGTACCCGGCGATTTCTTTTTTCATTTCTTCCGATGCAAACAACTGTTTTACACCGTTTTGCGCGTCGTCAAAGTTTCCTTTTACTGCGCACACTTCCACGTTGCCGCCTTCCTGTGTGGCCATTTGGAGTTTTTGCATTTTGCTGACACCGTCAACCGGATAAAATACTTCAATCTTTATGTGCGGAACGTCTTTATAACCTTCCAACGCTGCCTTTCCGGTATCACCCGAAGTGGCGACCAAGACAAGCGCATCTCTCTTTTCGTTCGTCTTACGCAGGGCGCGTGACAAAAGACGGGGCATAATTTGCAATGCCATATCTTTAAAGGCTGCCGTCGGTCCGTGCCATAATTCAAGCACGCTTAACCGTTCGTTGACTTTTTTGACTACCGTTGCCGATTCCGGGAAGGACACCGTACCGTATGCAGCTTCACAGTCTGCAAGCAATTCTTCCTTCGAATAATCCGTCAAATAGAAAGAGAGAACGTGCGCGGCTCTTTGTGCATACGACATTTTCATCATATCTTTCATATCATCTTCGGAAAGAGCTGGAATTGATTCCGGAACAAACAAACCGCCATCGGGTGCAAGACCCAATTTGATAACCTCTGCAGAATCGTATAACGATTGTTTAGCCGTGTCTCTCGTGCTGATAAATTTCATATAAAACCTTTCTCACGTTCTTCCGAACGCATTTCTGATATGTATAATTTGATTCACTTCAATTTTGCCGTTGTCCTGCAGTTGGATATAGACTTCAATAACGTCCATCCGCGGCTGTTTTACCGACGGTCGTTTTCGCAGGAAATCGTAGGCGGCACACAAAAGATGACGCTGCTTATCCTGCGTCACTGCTCGCGCAGGACGACCGAAACCGCCGCACCCGGGACCTGCGGAAGAGCGAGTTTTTACCTCAACGAAGGCCAAAAACTCTTTATCCTCGGCAATAATATCAATTTCGCACTTTTTGTATCGATATTGTCTTTCTACTATACGAAAACCATTTTTTTGAAGATATTCAGCGGCTTTTTTCTCCCCGAAATCCCCGATTGTTTTCGTTGATTTTTCGTCATTTTTCATCTGTTTGATTTAAAAAACGGATGAACTGCTTTCTGTAAATCGGAGCAGGGCCGTATTGGCGCAGTAAATCCATATGTTCCTTCGTCCCGTAGCCCTTATGTTTGGCAATGCCGTATTGCGGATACTCACGATCCAGTTCCAAACAAATTCTGTCACGAGTAACTTTGGCCAAAATCGATGCGGCCGCGATACTCATGCATACAGCGTCACCGTGTATGACGGCACGCGTCGGAATCAAAAAACCACGATTCACGTTGCCGTCGATGATGGCGTAATCCGCTTTAACGGAAAGGCCTTCAACGGCACGCCGCATAGCAAGCAAATCCGCCTCCAAAATGTTCAAACGATCAATTTCTTCAACCGATGCGGAAGCAACCGACCAGGAAATCGCTTCTTTACAAATGATTTCATACAATTTCTCGCGCTTGGCCGGAGAAAGCTTCTTGGAATCGTTCAAACCGTCGATTGTAAGACCGGCCGGCAAAATACACGCAGCTGCAACAACAGGTCCGCACAACGGTCCTCTGCCTGCCTCATCAATACCGCAAACAGTATGAAACCCCTGCGCAATTATCTCATTTTCCACAGAATAATCAGGCATACAACGTTACCCCTCAAGCGAGATTCTGCCGATTTTACCGTTCCTGAATTCTTCCAACAGCATATTGGCGGTTCTAAGCGTATCGATTTCATTACCGGGAATTAAAAAACCGCGTTTGCGTCCGACCTCAAGGAACAAATCATACGCAGACAATGACAATACTTTTTCAGGCGCCATTTTATAGCGTCCGCAAAACATGTCCAAACATGAGGCATCATGCTGCATTCTGCCGCAAAAAACGCATGCCAATTCTTCCACGTTCAGGATGCCGTCACGGATGGCGCCGGTCAATGCCAAATTTTCACCGACCTTTTTGTCTTCAAACTTTGGCCACAAAACGCCGGGGGTGTCCAATAATTCAATCCCCATGGACGTAGAATACCATTGCTTATCCGTTGTAACGCCGGGTCGATTTTCCACTTTTGCTTTTTTATTTCCGGACAATTTGTTAATTAAAGAGGACTTACCGACGTTGGGAATGCCCAAAACCATTGCATACAGTTTGCGGCCGGCCATATTCTTTGACTCATACCGTTCGATTTTATCGGAAAGGAGCCCCGTGACCGCAGGTTTTATTTGTGACAATCCTTCACCCGTAACACAGTCTGTCAAAATAGCGTGACTGCCTTTATCCGTCAATTTTGTTTTCCAGGAAGCGTTGGCAGCCGGATTGGCCAATGAAGCTTTATTTAACAAAACGATTCTCGGTTTATCTTTACAAATGGATTCAATTTCCGGATTTCGCGAACTTTGCGGAATTCGCGCATCAAGTACTTCTATCACAAAATCAACGTTTTTCAGATTCTCCGAAATTAAACGTCTCGTTTTGGCCATATGGCCGGGAAACCATTGAATAACGTCATTCATTTTTAATCTCCGCACAAAACAGTAAATGGCGAAAACCGCAAAAGAACGTGCCCCAAAACACGGCGTTCGTCAACAAAGCCGATTTCGGCGCTGCGGCTGTCAAGAGAATTATTTCTGTTATCTCCCATAACGAAAAGATACCCGTCCGGGACCGTTACGGAAGAGCCGTAAACACAATCGATTCTTGATGAATTCGTATCGAAATACGCGTATTCCTCATCCAGCGGGACACCGTTCACGTATACAGTTTTCCCGGAAAAGGAAATCACGTCACCGGCAACGCCGATTACGCGTTTGACAAGCGGTTCGTTTTTGTAGGCACCGGTTTGATGAAACACAATAACGTCACCGTGTTGGGGGGTATAAAACAAATTCGTTGCCAATAAATGCTCACCGTTTTCCAGCGTTTGATTCATTGATTTACCGTCAACCGTACAGGTCCTGACAAAGAAAGTAACGACAAGCAAAGCAAGCAAAACGGCAGCCAAAAGCAGTTCAACGTATTCAAGCAGGGAACAGCGTTTCTGATTTTTCCGGAATTCCATTGACCCATCTCCTTTATAAGATTTTATTATTATAACATTATTTTATTCTTTTTACAAGATTTAAAATATTATCTTGCAAACTGCAATTGTAGTGTTACAATTGATGTGA
>DCGU01000070.1 GCA_002315325.1 Clostridiales bacterium UBA1770 | reverse complement strand
AATATCCTCCATCTACCCTATTTAATTTAGATTTTGAATAATAACGCGATTAACCCTTGATTTCAATCAGGCTTTCGTCCCACATGTCGGGTGCTGCAAAGCCCATCAGGTTGACCATCGTGGCAGCCACGTCGGACAGCCCAAAGCGGCCGTCGTCTTCCTTAACGGCGTAGTGTGCCTTGGCATCGGTGTTGTCGTAGATGATGCAGGGAACACGGTTGAGCGTGTGGGAAGTCTTGGCTTTGAACTTGCCTTCCTTGTTGGCCTTGGGCAGGTTCGTCTTCTTGTCGGTCTCGTACATCTCATCGGCGTTACCGTGGTCGGCGGTAATCAGCGCAACACCGCCCAGTTTATCAATGACGGGCAGGATGCGGCCGAGCTGAATGTCGAGTGCTTCCATGGAGCAGCGGGTGGCCTGCAGGGAACCGGTGTGACCGACCATATCGCCGTTCGGGAAGTTGACGCGCAGATAGCGGTACTTGCCGCTCTCCAGTGCTTCAATCAGCTTGTCGGTGATTTCGGCGCACTTCATCCAGGGGCGCTGCTCGAAGGGAACGACGTCGGAGGGAACTTCAATATAGGTTTCCAGCGTGTCGCTGAACTTGCCGGAACGGTTACCATTCCAGAAGTAGGTCACGTGGCCGTATTTCTGCGTTTCGGAGATGGCCAGCTGGTTGACACCGCTGTCAGCCAGGTATTCGCTCATCGTGTTGGAAATTTCGGGCGGGTTGACCAAGAATTTGTGCGGGATGTGCAGGTCGCCGTCGTATTCCAGCATACCGGCGTAGACAACCTTGGGCAGACGAACGCGGTCAAACGGTTCGAACTCGCCGGCGGGGGCGTCGAAGGCCTTGGAGATTTCAATGGAACGGTCGCCGCGGAAGTTGTAGAAGATGACGCTGTCGCCGTCTTCAACGGTGCCGACGGGCTTGCCGTCCTTGGCAATGACGAAAGCAGGCAAATCCTGGTCGATGACGTGCAGTTCGTTGCGGTAGGTCGTAACGGCCTCTTCGGCAGAGGCAAACTGACGGCCCTCACCCAGTACGTGGGTCTTCCAGCCGGCTTCTACCATGGCCCAGTTGGCCTCGTAACGGTCCATCGTAATCTGCATTCTGCCGCCGCCGGACGCAATGCATACGTCGAAATCAGGCGCGCGCAGACCGTCCAGAAATGCCTCGAAGGGCAGGACGTAATCCAGTGCGGAGGTTTCACCGACGTCACGGCCGTCCAGCAAAACGTGAACGCGAACGCGGTTGATGCCTTCGGCCTTGGCCTGCTGCAGCATGGCTTTCAGGTGGTCGATGTGGGAGTGTACGTTGCCGTCGGAGAACAGACCCAGGAAGTGCAGGGTACCCTTGTTGGCTTTTACGTTATCCATCAGGTCGTGCCAGGTTGCGCTTTCGAACATTTTGCCGGAAGCGATGGAGTTGGATACGAGTTTCGCACCCTGGGCGAACACCTGTCCGGAACCCAGTGCGTTGTGGCCGACCTCGCTGTTACCCATATCGTCGTCGCCGGGCAGACCGACAGCCGTACCATGGGCCTTGAGCTTGACCATCGGGTAGGTTGCCATCAAGCGGTCCAGCGTGGGTGTGTTGGCCAGGGCAACGGCATTACCGGCGCTTTCTGCGGGGGCAATACCGACACCGTCCATAACGATGGTGACGACAGGTCCCTTCACACCGGAAAAAGTAGAGAGTTTTTCAAGCTTCTTATTCATGAAATATCCTTTCTGTCAATTTGACAAATAATCTTTCAGTATATAAGTATATTCCAAATTCGTATAATTGCAAGAGCAATTGTGAAAAAAACGGCGCAACGTGCCGCAGTTTTCAAAAAAAGCAGGGAAAGAGAGTTGTAAACTTGCTAAATTGATGGGGATGGTATATAATATTTAGGACTATAATTTTTAGTTAATAGAAAACAAAGGAAGTATTTGAAATGTCTGAAGAAAACGTTTCCGGCTGCACGCACGATTGTTCCACGTGCGGCGCCAATTGCCCCTCCAAAAATCAGCCGCAGGATTTGCACGAGCCGCTGAATGCCTTCAGTTCCGTGAAGCACGTCATCGGTGTCGTCAGCGGTAAGGGCGGTGTCGGTAAGTCGATGGTCTCCTCTATGCTGGCAGTGCTTTTGCAGCGCCAGGGATTCCGTGTCGGTATCATTGACGCCGACGTAACAGGTCCCTCTATCCCCAAAGCTTTCGGTTTGAAAAAGCCCGTTGAAGGGGAGGACGGCGCTATGCTGCCGCCCGCCACGACGACCGGTATCGAAATTATGTCTGCCAATCTGCTGTTGGATGAAGAAGATAAACCCGTGATTTGGCGCGGTCCCGTCATCGCCGGTATGGTGAAACAGTTCTGGACGGATACCGTTTGGACGGATATGGACTATTTGATCGTTGACTGCCCTCCCGGGACGGGCGACGTGCCCCTGACCGTTTTCCAGACCATCCCGCTGGACGGCGTCGTGATTGTCACCGCTCCCCAGGACCTGGTCTCCATGATTGTGTCCAAAGCGGCGCACATGGCCGATATGATGCATATTCCCGTGTTGGGTCTTGTGGAAAATATGAGTTACGTCAAATGCCCCGACTGCGGTAAAGAAATCAAAATCTTCGGCGAAAGCCATTTGGATGAAATCGCCGCCAAGTTCGGTTACGACGTGCTGGCCCGCATTCCCGTCGATCCCAAGCTCACGCAGCTGGCAGATAAGGGCTGGATGGAAATGATGGAAAATAATTACATGGATGCCGCTGTTGAAACCATCCGTGAAAAAACCGGAGAAGTTGAAAACAAGTAATCCTCAAAAAAGAGGTGCCGTATGACCGGTCTTATTAACCTTGCGTTTCTTGTACTCGGCGTCCTTTGTATCGGCGTCGGTACGATCGTCGGCTTTTTGCGCGGCTTTTTCAAAGCGTCGCTGCGGCTGATTCGCGTGGCTCTTGCCGCCGTGCTGGCTTTGCCGATCACGGCGATTATCACGAAAATCATGGGGGAAAACGCTGTCGCGTTGGGCAGCAAAGTACTTGTCACGTTTGGCTTTGACCTGGAAAGCGAATCGCCGAATTTGGCGGCCGCATCCGGCAGCCTGCTGGCGGCCGTTTCTGCCGTTTTCGTGTATTTTATCGTAGTTGTTATCCTATTATTGGTTTTATTGCTGATTACCGCTTTCTTAAAAAAGAACGTCGGTCAAGCGGAAAAAAAGCTGCATATCCATTCGACTGCTTCCCACGGGCTCGGCTTTTTAGTGGGCCTTTTGGCCGGCTTTCTGCTGTTCGCCGTTTTGACACTGCCGATTGTCGGCGTTGCGCATACGGCCAATGACACGGTGAAAACCCTGCAGCAGGCACAAACGTGTCCCTTGGATGCCGATACGTTGGAAGTGACGCAGGCTTCTACGGAATCCGTGATTGCCTCGCCGATTTGCCGCCTGTCCTGGACTTTCCCGCAAAAGATGCTGTATCGTGCCGTGACAACCGTGAAGACGGAACGCGGTGACAGCGTTTTGGATGAAGAACTGCATGCCGCCGCGGTGATTGCGGACGACGTTTTCGTATTGGTGGAGGCAACGACGTTCGGCAGCACGCAGGCAAAGGCAGTGACGCATATCGCTTCCTCCCTCGGCGAAACCAAGATGATGCCGTCCCTTTTGGCCGGTTTCTTATCGGATGCATCGGCAAAATGGCTCAACGGCGATACGTATTTCGATATGTCGGCACCGCGTGCCAAGGCGCCTGCCGATTTGGTACTGAAGGGTGCCTATCTGCTGTTTTCCACAACAACGCCGGAAACCATTGAAAAGGATCTCTTGACGTTTGCGGATATGCTGTCGTCACTGGATGAAGCCGGTCTTTTGGACGCCAAACTGGATGAAAAGGCCATTTTGGAAAAGATATCGAACGGGTCTTTCTTCGATCGGTTCAATCAGAGCGTAGATGACAGAACGCAAATTTTGAACGACAGTCTCCTTGATGCCGCCATTGATTCGCTGGCCGCAAAAATCGGATACACCGGGTCCCTGAGTGAGGCCCGTGCACAACTGGAAAAATATGCCGGAAATGTTACCGCGCTGCTGCAGCAAACCGCGGGGATGCAGCCCGATGACAGACGCGCCGTGCTTGCCGAGAACCTATCGGCACTCGGTGCTGAACTCGGCTTCCGAATTCCCGTTGAAAATGCCGACGTTGTCGCCGAACAACTGCTGGCACGTTTCGGTGACGTTGCGGATGCATCCGTTTCCTTAACGGACTATTTGTCCGTTCTCGCTGCCGCTGCACCTTCTTTCATCCAATCATAAAAGCTTTATACGCACGTTAGTTAGGAGAAATATTATGGCCGTTTCTTTTGACCCCAAAATGTTTTGCTATACGCAGGATACGATCAAGCTCACGCAATACGACGTATTGGGACAACTGCCCGATCCGTTTATGACCGACAGCGGTAAACGGATTACCACGCCCGCCGAATGGCCGGCACGCCGTGAAGAAATGAGAAAAACGGTCATTGACCTGCAGTACGGCACCATTCCGCCCAAACCGGAATATTTTAAATTGGACTGCACGTACAACGCTGATGATACGTCATCGTACCGCATCACGGTGGGGACCCGGGAAAAACAAACTTCCTTTATGATGAAAATACTATGGCCTACGGTCAAGACAGAGGGGAAAATCCCGGTCGTTGTGGATGGTGACTTCGTTTTCAACTATGCGCACAACCTGGATTTCTTGAATCCCATGCGGGAAAACGGTATCGCCTACGCTACGTTCAACCGCACCGAATTGGCCAACGACCTTATTGAGGATAAACGGCGGGTTGGTCCGTTGTTTGAAGTCTATCCTGCGTACACGTTCGGTGCTCTCGGTGCCTGGGCCTGGGGCTATTCCCGCTGCGTTGACGCGCTGGAACGAATCCCGAATATTGATTTGGACTGGATTATCTTTACGGGGCATTCCCGCGGCGGTAAAACGGCTATGCTTGCCGGCGTCCTGGACACCCGTGCCGCCATCGTCAATCCCAACGAAACCAATGCCGGCGCCGGTTCCTGCTATCGTATCCATTCGGCAGGCATCAATGAGGAAGGTGAGGAAAGGCGTTCCGAAACACTCAAGGACATTCTTTTCAATTTCCCGTACTGGTTTGGCCCGGATTTACCCGCCTATGCCGAAAAGGAAAACGAATTGCCGTTTGACTGTCATTTTCTGAAGGCCATGATTGCCCCCAGAGTATTGGTGCAGGGGGAAGCTGCCAGCGATATGTGGACCAACGTGCCCGGTACCTGGCAAACGTCCGTTGCCGCTATGGAAGTTTTTGATTTCCTGGGCTGCCGTGACAATTTCCTTTGGTATTTCCGAAACGGTCCGCACAAACACCACGTCGAGGATATTAAGATGCTGGTGGATACCGTGCTGCATTTCAGAAGCGGCACGCCGCTGACGGGGCGTTATTATGAAACGCCGTTCCGTCAGCCGGAAAAGATTTTCTCCTGGAAAAAGCCGGAATAATACGGAAAAGATTATATGAAAAAAGGACCGCAGATGCGGTCCTTTTTTCATACTGTCAGCGGTTAAATCCATTGCGGAATATACAAAAGGAGTCCCATAATACCCGAGAAAAGAATCAAAATAATGGGCGACAAGGCTTTCTTTTTGATTTTTTTGTACAGCGTTGCCCCTGCGGCAACCAGGACAAAAATCAGTGCTTCGCGCCAACCGAAGGCAAAAGTGTCGGGGGCATCCGCAATGGTTTTGATGCCGAATGCAACCGTTAACAACAACGTGACGGCCGTGGCGATGATTAACCCGGCCACAACGGGACGCACACCGTTCATGGCGGCGCCGACACCCGCTTTTTTTATATAACGCATCAACAGCATGGAAATCATCAGCATGATGATAAATGCCGGCAGCACCACGCCCAGCGTGGCCAGCACGGCACCGAGCACGCCGCCCTGTGACGAGCCGATAAAGGTCGCCATATTGACGGCAATGGGGCCGGGGGTCGATTCGGACACGGCGATAAAGTTGAGCAGCTCACTCTCGGTCAGCCAGCCGTGTGCCAGTACGGTTTCTTTGATGATGGCCAGCATCCCGTAACCGCCGCCGAAGGAAACGGCGCCGATTTTCAAAAATTGCAGAAACAGTTCCAGGTAAATCACGTGCGGTCACCTCTCTTTTTGGCGCGTCCGATACAATAGACGCAAATGCCGGCGGCAGCACCGATGATGATATAGAAGATGGCGGAGAAGGAAACGGCCAAAAGACTGAAGGCAATCATGCAGCACAGCGTCAGGCCGAACAAAACGTACGACAGTGCGTTTTGC
>DCGU01000079.1 GCA_002315325.1 Clostridiales bacterium UBA1770 | reverse complement strand
TGTCTACTCTATGGGGATTATATCAAATTAAGCATTCAACATAGGAAGGATTTCCTCTTATTAATGAAATTTACTGTAAGAATTTCGGAAACAGTATCAAAATCGTATCATTTTGACCTTGCAACCTTAAAAAGTGCTTGATTTACAAGCTTTTTTGAAGTCCGTTTCTTATTCGTACTCGATGGTAGCGATGGGCTTCGGGGACAGGTCGTACAGAACGCGGTTGATACCGGGCACTTCGGCCAGGATACGGTTGACGATGACGTGCAGCGTAGCGTAAGGTACTTCCTCGATGGTGGCGGAAGTGGCGTCAACGCTGTTGACGGCGCGGATGATGACCATACGGTCGTCGGTGCGCTTACCATCCTTGATACCGGTGGACGTGAAGGGCGGAACAACGGTGAAGTACTGCCATACCTTACCCTCGAGGCCGGCCTTGGCAAACTCCTCACGCAGAATAGCGTCGGATTCGCGAACCTGTTCCAAACGGTCGCGGGTGATGGCGCCTACGCAGCGCACACCCAGGCCGGGACCCGGGAACGGCTGACGGAATACCATACCGTCGGGCAGACCCAGTGCCTTACCGACCATACGAACTTCGTCCTTGTACAGGAACTTAACGGGCTCAACCAGTTCAAAGTTGAGTTCTTCGGGCAGACCGCCGACGTTGTGGTGAGACTTAACACCGTGGGATTCCAAAATGTCGGGGTAAATGGTACCCTGACCCAGGAAGCTGATGCCATCCTGTTTCTTTGCTTCTTCAGCGAAGACATCGATAAATACCTTACCGATAATCTTACGCTTTTGTTCGGGGTCGGAAACACCGGCCAGTTGATCCAGGAAACGGTCAACGGCGTCAACGTATACCAGGTTGGCGTTCAGTTCGTGACGGAACACCTGAATAACCTGCTCAGGCTCGCCCTTGCGGAGCAGACCGTGGTTGACGTGAACGCAAACCAGCTGCTGACCGATGGCCTTGATGAGCAGTGCGGCACAAACGGAGGAATCAACGCCGCCGGACAGAGCCAGCAGCACTTTTTTGTTACCGATCTGCGCACGCAGCTCGGCAACGGACTTTTCAATGAACGCCTGCGCCAACTCGGGCGTATTGATGCGTTTCATCGATTCGGGACGTACATTTTCGGACATAACATCCACCTCTTTTTATTAATTTACTCTAAAATTATACAACAAAAAAGGGGAAATACGCAAGTGTGAAACACAACAAAATTGACGTTTTTGCAAAAAATATTTTTCGTCATTTTGCAAAAAACGCCGTATATAGTAAAACACAGGCGGATTTCCGCCTGTGTTTTAACGCCTTTTTATTGCATCATTAATCGTTTTTCGGCCAAATACCGGTTGCAATGAGGTTGGCACCGGTGTGCAGGATATCCTCCTCGATCACATCACCGAAGGTAACGGGACGGCAAACGCAAAGGTTGTTAATCTCACGCATCACGGAGAACATCATTTCCTTCGGGATTGCTTTATCGGTACGAACCGGCAGCACGGAACCGTCGGCCATGAGCACGGTAGTAGTCAACGTGCGTACGGGATGCGTCACTTCGGCTTCGCCATAGGTTGCGCCGCGGGCACAGGTGTTCCCCGTTACGGTCACCTTGCCGTTTTTATCGGTTGATACGTGCAGTGCGCAGCCGCGGGGGCAAACGATACACGTTAAGTCTCTTTCAGTCACTTTATCACTCATGACACAACATCCTCCAATCCGATGGTCAAGTCGTTACCGGACAGTTTTTCCATTTCTTCCTTTTTCAGCGTGATGCTTTCCATCTCACCGGGGGCCACTTTGACGCGGCGTGCGGAGAAGACTTCATGCTCACCGTCGCGTACGACAATGCGCACGTTGCGGTAGATATTGGCCACGCGGAAGAAAACGTTGACGCTTTCACGGGTGGTAATCACCTGCGGAACGGTATAGCGAACCTTACCGTCGGCCACCAATTTGATGGGGGCGGCCACTTCGCGGTCGCCGGCAATATAGGCGGCGGCAGCGCGGCCTGCAATAGCAGACTCTTCGGAAACGTAGTCGACGAGGTCGTGTACGTGCAGAACGTTACCGCAGGCGTAAATGCCTTCCACTTCGGTCATTCTGTCCTGATCGACGACAGCACCGCCGGTCACGCGGTCCATGGGGACACCGGCGCCCTTGGTCAGCTCGTTTTCGGGCAAGAGACCAACGGAGAGCAACAATGTATCACAGGGAATTTCGGTGAACGTATCGGGAATGGGACGGCGATTGGCATCCACGGCAGCAATCGTCACGGATTCCAAACGTTCTTTACCCTTGATACCGACAACGGTGTGGGACAGATACAGCGGAATATTGAAATCGTGCAGGCACTGCTCGATGTTACGGGCAAGACCGCCGGAGTACGGCATCAACTCGCACACGGCATGGACCTTGGCGCCTTCCAGCGTCATACGGCGAGCCATAATCAGACCGATATCACCGGAGCCGAGAATGACGACGTCGCGGCCGGGCATGCAGCCCTTCATATTGACCAGTTTCTGTGCCGTACCGGCGGTATAAATACCGGCAGGACGGGTACCGGCAATGCTCAATGCACCGCGGGGGCGTTCACGGCAGCCCATCGCCAAAATGACAGCCTTGGCCTGAATCTGGAAAAGGCCGTATTCGGGGCTGGTTGCGGTAATTACCTTGGTGTCGGAGACTTCCAGTACCATGGTATTCAAGCGAACGGGAATCTCGCGTTCCTTGACCATGGTCTCATAGCGGTATGCATATTCGGGGCCGCTCAGCTCTTCGCCGAAACGGTGCAGACCGAAGCCGTTGTGAATACACTGCTGCAGAATACCGCCGAGAGAGGAGTCGCGTTCCAAAATCAGGATATCACGGACACCTGCGTCATAGGCAGCTACGGCTGCGCTCATACCGGCGGGGCCGCCGCCGATGATGACCAGGTCCTTCATCATATAAGATTCAATCGTCATTTCCGACATCACATCTTACCTCCTCTGGTGCGGCCGAACATCAATTTGGAGTCGCCGCCGCATTTGGTCACGTCCTCAAACGGGATACCGAGTTCCTGTGCCAAAAGACCGATAACGTTGGGCTGGCAGAAACCGCCCTGGCAGCGGCCCATACCGCTGCGGGTACGGCGCTTGACACCGTCCACGTCCATGGGACGGGGATTGGTGACGAGGGCTTCCTTAATTTCACCCTCGGTCACACTTTCGCAACGACAGATGATACGGCCGTATGCGGGCTTTTCGGCAATGACTTTATTCTTCTCTGCCAAGGACATATGACGGAACCAGTGCGCGGGACGACGAATGGGATTGAAATCGGGGCGGGCATTGAGTACCGCACCGTCCTTTTTGAGCAGTTCAACGACGTATTCGGCAATGGCAGGAGAAGAAGACAGACCGGGGCTTTCAATGGCGGCAACGTTGACGAAGCCGGGGATGGGATTGTTGATGATAAAGTCGCCCTTATCGCCGACGGAACGCAAACCGCAGAACGAGGTGATGACGCAGCGGCCGGGAATGCCGGGGACCATTTCCTCTGCCATGGTACGAACCGACGCAAGACCTGCATCCGTCGTGGAAGTATCTTCTTTATCGGTGATGTTTTCGGCCGTCGGACCCATCAAGAGGTTGCCGTCCACCGTGCGGGTTACGAGGATACCCTTACCCATGGCTGTGGGCGTACGGAAGATGGTGGCGGACACCATATTGCCGCATTCCTTATCCAGCAAGAGATATTCGCCGCGGCGGGGCGTGATGGTGAAATCACAGGCACCGACGAAGGACGCAATCTTATCGGAGTACACGCCGGCACAGTTGATGACGCGCGCAGCCTCGATATCGTCGCCGACACCGGAGGAAATCTGATAGAAGTTGCCCTCTTTGCGGATGGACTTGACTTCAAAATTGCGGACCAGCGTCACACCGTTATCCATAGCGTTACCGATGGCGGCAATGGTCAGTTCATAGGGGCACACGATGGCACCGGTGGGCGCCAGCAGAGCGTACTTCACGGTGGGACCGAGTTTGGGCTCCAGGGCACGCGCCTCATCACCGGAAATAATCTTGAGGTCGCGAACGCCGTTCTTGTTACCGCGGTCCAGCAGCGTCTGCAGTTTGGGCAGGTCCTCGTCACAGAACCCGACGACAATCGAGGTGTTGCGGCGGTACGGAACACCCAGTTCCCCCGCAACCTGTTCCATCATTTCGGAACCCTTGACGTTGAGTAACGCCTTCAGCGTACCGGGCTCAGCGTCAAAACCGGCGTGAACGATGGCGGAATTTGCGCGGGAAGCACCCATACCCACGTCGTTTTCACGCTCGATCAAACACACCTTCAAATCATATCGGGACAGTTCACGGGCGATAAAACCGCCGATAACACCGGCACCGATTATGGCGACATCATATTTCATGATCTTCGTATAACCTCCGTTTGGAAAAATAAACATACATAGATATTATATACTGAGAATAAAAAATAGTCAATTCTTTTATGACACAACAAGTAAGGCAGCCGCTCTTTTTTTGAGCAGCTGCCTTATTTGATTCATTATGCCTGCGAGATCAAGAGAAAAATACCGGCCAGCACCAAGAAGATAACGCCGACAATGACGAAATCCGACAGCCAAGCCGTTCCGGCCTGCGCCTTGCGCTGTTTATACTCGTAGTATTTTTCAAACTCGGTTTGGCGGATATGAAAGTGTTCCCATACCATCTTTGCACCGTATGAGAATACGTCGAACGTGCCTTCACTGACAACCCAGCTAATCCCGCCGACACCGGCGAACAAAACGCCCGTAATAAATGCGGCGTCGGAAAGGACCGCGCTCACACTGCCCTCTCCGCTTTGTTCCACGGCAAAGATACCCATGGCCCAGGCAAACAATATCGTCAGTACAAGTGCGATTATGCTCTCGATGACAAGTGCCTTTGCCGTAATCTTGCGACGTTTACCTTCATTCTCGATGGTGTTTGGGGAATTGTCGTTCATTATTTTAAAATCTCCAAATAATGCTCGTATTCTGCCTGATTGCACATAACGAAGTGTCCCGGTTTCACTTCACGGAACGTGGGCTTGTCCACGGAATAGTCGTGGTCAATCAGCGGGTCGTATACCACGCGTTTGCGGTCTTTTTCGTAAGTGGGGTCGGGTTGCGGGATAGCAGACAGCAAGGAACGCGTATAAGGATGTAAAGGATTGAGGAACAATTCGTCGGACGAAGCCAGCTCAACCATATTACCAAAATACATAACGCCGATTCTGTCGCAGAAATACTTGACGACGGAAAGATCATGCGCAATGAACATAATGGTCAGGCCCATGGTGGAACGCAAATCGTTGAGCAGGTTGATGACCTGGGCACGAATGGATACGTCCAGGGCCGAGATGGGTTCGTCAGCGATAATCAGTTCGGGATTCATAACAACGGAACGGGCGACACCGATACGCTGCCGCTGACCGCCGGAAAATTCGTGCGGATACCGCTCGGCATGCTCGTGTACCAAACCGACGATGTCAAGCATTTCGTATACCTTTTGGTTGATATACTCCTTGTCGCGAATGCCTTGAATCGCCAAGCCCTCCGAAATGATTTCGCGCACGGTCATACGGGGATCCAAAGACGCCACGGGATCCTGGTAAATCATTTGAATCTTGGTGACCATTTTGGACCGTTTGGCAATGCGGAAATCGCGAACGAAATCCAAATAATCTTTGTAGCTCGTCTTCCCTTCCGCTTTCTTTGCCTTGAACGAGGCTTTTACCCTGTTCATATTGTCCGACCGATACTGTTTATCACAGTGTTTGTGGTCATATTTAGCGGACTTAATCTCCTGTTTGAGCGCGGCAATTTTCGCATTGATTTCCGCCTTTTGTGCCGCGTCGGCATTCTTTAACTTTGCTTTTTCGGCGCGAATGGCATCCTCGTACTGTCCGACACCGGCCACGATTCGCGTGCCGTTAAACCAGACGTTGCCGGCGGTTGCATCATACAGTTTGATAATGGTACGTCCCGTGGTGGTTTTACCGCAGCCGGACTCGCCGACCAGGCCGAATGCCTCGCCGCGCTTGATATCGAAGCTGACGTCGTTAACCGCTTTTTTGACAAAAGAACCTTTGCCGAAGAACTGCGACAGGTGCTCTACTTTGAGAATGACGTCCTTGTTTTCCATGGATTCACTCATTGTTCGGCACCTCCTTTTTTCTTTATACGCGCGATTCTTGCCGTCACGACCTCGGGCGGATCCATCTTGGGCGCATTGGGATGCAGCAGCCACGTGGCGGCATAGTGCGTATCCGTCACTTTAAACATGGGCGGCTGTTTTTCAAAATCAATTTCCAACGCGTACTTATTGCGTTCTGCGAACGCATCACCGACGGGCGGATAAATCATATTGGGGGGAGTGCCGGGAATGGATTCCAATTTTTCCTTGGTTTCCAAATCGGGCACGGAAGAAAGCAATGCCCACGTATACGGATGCGCGGGGGAATAGAATACCTCTTCTGCCGTGCCGTATTCCACAATCTTACCGGCATACATAACGGCGATACGGTCGGCCATATTGGCGACAACGCCGAGGTCGTGCGTGATAAAGATAATGGACAGGTTGCGTTCTTTCTTTAATTTATTAATCAATTCCAAAATCTGCGCCTGAATGGTTACGTCCAACGCGGTCGTAGGCTCGTCGCAAATCAGGATGTCCGGGTTCGCCGTCAGCGCAATGGCGATAACGATACGCTGGCGCATACCGCCGGAAAATTCAAAGGGATACTGATTGAAACGACGGCGGGGATTATCAATACCAACGCTCTCCATCAATTTGATGGCTTTTTCTTTAGCGGCGTTCTTGGTAATCAAATTAACGGACTGCTGTGCGCATTCCTTGACGTAGTCGATAACTGCGAGGGACCGTTCGTCCAAATTGACGTTTTTGTTTTCTTCCAATTGGGAGACGAAATGGTCGGCCATCTCATGCAGAATCTGCAAAAGTTCGGCGTGTGCCATATCCAAGTCAATGTAGCTGGCGGGAATCACCTGCCATTCCGGATTCTTACCGGCATCCTTGAGTGCCTGCCACTTGGCCGATTGGGTTTCAAAGCGTTTTTTCTCTTTTGCATTCTTTTCGATACCGGAATAGTACAAGTCCAGGGCGGCATCGATGGAAGACGCAAACGTGTGCGTCAAACTGTCCTTAAATACCTCGAGATTATCGAGACATTTATAAACAGTTGCCTTTAAATCCTTGGCCAATTTCAGTGCATCGTTTGCAGACAGCGTTTTTGCAGCGAACTGTGCCTCGGCATCGTGCAAAGCCTTGACGGCCTCTGCTCTGGCCTCGTCAGTGACGTGCAAAGAATGGGCGATACCGCTCTTGGCGGACTGCATAAAAGGATCGAAGAATTTTTCTGCGTGCGTGTGCGTCACGTTGTTGAGTTCCGCCACAGGCATCTCGGGGATTTTGGCGTCTACGAACGTCAAATAATACCCGAGCGTGAAAGTGTTTGGCACTTCAAACGCAACGGCACGGCCCATAATAGCGGCAATTTCCTTGAGTGCGGCAACGACACCGGGGTAATCCTTGGTGTCTTTTTCACTCTTGGCACAGGCTTTTGCCTTTGCCAATTCCGCCGTCAGTTGCTCAGCTTCCTGACGTACGACAAAATAGGATACCGATTTTTTGGCCAAGCGCTCAACCTTAGCCAATTCTGCAGCAACGTTCAGTTCTGCCTTATTTTCCAGTACTTTCGCCAAGTGCTCGGCAATGGCCTGTGCCTCACCGGCTGCGGCAAAGCTGTCTGCGTATTCACTCTGCAGTGTGCAGTGCTTCAGTTCCATCTTTTTGAACTTGGCAATCAGTTCGTCGGAACCGGTAACACCGGCTGCTTTCATATGCACGGACAAAGCCTCGAAGGTTTCGTCCATGTTCTTTTTCCCTTCCCGACGGGAGGCCTTGTTTTTTAACAACATAGCCTCGGTCAGCTGCGCACCGATGCGCATGATGGGGTTCAATGAGGAAAGCGGATCCTGGAATACCATGGCGATTTTATCGCCGCGGATATCGTGGAACTCTTCCTCCGATATTTTCATCAGATCTTTGTCACCGTACAGGATTTTGCCGCCCTCAACGATAGCGTTACCTGCCAAAATACCCATAACGGCACGGCTGGTAACCGACTTACCGGAACCGGATTCGCCGACGATGGCCAGCGTTTCACCGCGATACAGGTCGAACGAAATGTCACGGACGGCCTGCACCTTACCATTGGAGGTGCGGAACGATATTCTTAAGTCTTTGACTTCAAGTGCTTTTTGTGCCATTATTCGTCAGCTCCTCTCAGTGAAGGATTGAATGCATCGCGCAAACCGTTACCGAACAGGTTAAAGGAAATCTCCAGCAGGGAGATGAATAACGCCGGGAACAAGATAATGTGCGGATAACTGGACAGGCAGGACTGGCCCTGCGATAGCATCGTACCGATGGAGGTCAAGCTGGACGTTTCCAGGTTGACGATACCCAAATAGGACAACATAGATTCGCTGAAAATAACACCGGGAATAATCAGGACGGTACCGGTGATGATGGTACCCAGCGAGTTGGGCAGAATGTGGCGGAAAATCAAACGGGAGTCGAAGGCGCCGAGCGTTCGTGCCGCCAGCACGTACTCGGAATTTTTAAAGCGGTAGAACTGCGTACGTACACGGCCGGCAATACCGATCCATCCCGTCATAACGAACGCGAACAACAGCGATATAATCGGCCCGACAGACTTGGCCAAGTGCAACTGGAAGAGCGTGGCAACCACAATAAACGGGACCGACGCCAAAATATCGGAGATACGCTCCATGACGAGGTCGGTGGTGCCGCCGTAGTATCCTTCGATAGATCCGTACACCACACCGATGATAAAGTTGATGATGGAAACGGTAATGGCCAAAATGAAGGACAAACGACCGCCCGCAGCCAAACAAGTCAGGATATCCTGGCCGTACTTATTGGCACCGAAGAGGAACGTGGCGGAATGCCCGTTGATATACTGATAGTAAGCAGAATACAGCACGCGCACACGGTAACCCGTTTGGTTCTTCAGTGCATACACGTACCATACGCCGCCCTTGCCGTCCGTTTCGTCTTCCACGCGCAAACTGTCATACTTGCCGGACGTTTTGGACGTGGAGGTCTTATAGTTGTTGACAAAAATCGGCGTACCGTCTTCCTCGTGGTACTTGGACAGACCCGTGGAAACGTTGGATGCGTCCTGCAGCTGATACCACAGGTTTGCGGCATTGATACCGGACAGGTAAGACGTCTTATAGTTTTCGTTGATGGGGAAGCATACCTGAATGCCGGTTTCATTCTGATAATCTTTCAGGTCTTCATACTCTTCGGCCGTTAAGTCGACGTAGACAAAACCGACTTTCGCATAGGAGTCAAGATATAAATCGTAATAGGTAATTCCCTTCTCATCGGTCTGTACGTTCTTGACTTTATGAACGGCAGACTCGCCGAACTCATAGCCGATGGCGGAATAAATATCGTACCCGGCCTGCGGCTGTTCCAGCCAGCTGCAACCGTCCCAACCAAGCCATTTGAAAAGATGGCTCTTGGGCAGTACGGACGCATAATAACTGTCGCGGTCGTTCACCGAGAAGCCGGAAATCCAAGGCGCCACGATGGAGAAAAGCAGCAGAATCGCAATAATCACAGCTGCAACGACGCTTGACTTATTTTTCTTAAAACGAATCAGGGCATCTTTAAAATAGCCGACCGGTTTGGTATCCAGCTTTTTATCGGTTATTTTGTCCGACCGCTGTGCCGGCTGAAACTTCTCTGCGGGGATTTGATTGATTTCATTCATATTCATTTCCATCTCAAATTACCTCGCACCCATCTTAATTCGGGGATCGATAAAGCCGTAGGACAGGTCAACGACAAGGCCTGCCGTCAAACCGACCAACGTATAGAAGAAGGTATCCGCCATAAAGAAGTTGTAATCGCGCAGATTGATAGCCGTGACGTACAAGCTGCCGACACCGGGGATACCAAACATACTTTCAATAATCAAAGAGCCGCCCAAAATACCGATAAACTCACCCAAAATCATGGGGAGAATCGGCACCATGGCATTACGCATGGCATGACGGGTGACAGCCTGCGATTTGGTCAAGCCTTTGGTACGTGCCAAAAGCAGATAATCGCCTGTCAAAACCTCGGCCAATTCGGCTCTGGTAAAACGCGTCAGTGACGCAATGGTACCGAATGCCAATGACAGAATGGCAGGTACCATGGAAACGAACATCTTCCAGCTGAAGAAAGTTGTGTTTTCCAATGATTCAATGGTCAGGGAGAACCAATTCAGCTTGTAACACAATATATACTGAACCAAGAAAGCATACACGTAACTCGGGACAGATATAAATATCATAACGCCTGTGGAAATGACGGTATCCTGCCATTTATTCTTTTTCAATGCGGCATAAATACCCAACATTAAGCCGAGCGGGATGGCAATCAAAATCGAGTACAAGTTGACCACCACGGTATACGGCAATTTGGAAAACATGATATCCTTAACTTCCTGGCCGATATACATCTGCTCACCGATGCCAAAGTCACCGGCTGTTAAGATATGTTTCCAATACAAACCGTATTGTACCATAATCGGTTTATTATACCCCATTGCCTCGCGGCGGGCGAGAACCAAATTGACGTCGCGTCCCTGCGCCTTAATGGCGGGCAGCGGCAGCAATTTAATCAAAACAAAACACATGGTCATGATAATCAAAAACGTGAAAATCATGAGAAAAATACGCTTCAGAACATATTTGAACATAATCATCCTCCTTCCGATTTCTCAGCTCTGAATCGGTTCCTTTTTTCGTTTACCGTTTAACTTTCATCGTTAACACAAATTAAGCAGTCTGAAACGGAAATGAGCACATCCATTTCAGGCTGTTTAAATCGTTAACAAGCGTATACGTACGACGTGCCACGGGCGCAAAAGCGCCCGTGGCAGTCAAAAAGTTCAGTGAAGCAAATAAGCTTTAACGCTTATCTCTTATCAATATTTCAGCGTACCCTGAGCCAGGTATGCAGCCCAAGCAGCGTCGTCGTAATTGAAGGTGTAGAACTCCAAGCCGCCGAAGCCGACCAGGTCGAGATACTGAGATACTGCATAGTCACCCTTCTGAGAAATCAGAGAAGCGGAGCTTCTGTAGTAGATAGGCGTGGTTACGAAGAAGGACAGGTATGCATATTCCAACTTACCGTAGAATGCAGCCTTGGTAGCGGCATCATAGTCGTTGAAGGGAGCCAGTTCCTTGGTACCGTCGGCAGACTTAATGACACAGGTGTCATCGGAAGAGTCAGCCCACAGAGCCCACTTCTGCAGAGGAGCCGTGTAGTCAACGCCGTCAACCTCGATGGTAACGCTGATCTTTGCGGTATCGAAACCGATTTCCATCTGGTTACCGGAGCCGTCTGCTGCGTCACAGTAGCATTCGTACAGAATGGTGTAAGGAGAGTAAGCGGCGCCACCCCAAGTGGTGAAAATCATATCGGTGTTACCGGAGTACATGGTATCGTAGTAGTCTGCATCGGCAGTCATCTTCAGGGTAATCTTGCCCTCGAATGCGGTGCCCTTCGTTGCAGCGGCGATAGCGTTGGAAATGAAGGTGTACATCTTAACGTAGATTTCGTCGTTCTGGTTTACACGCAGTTCGAGTTCAACGGCTTCGTCATTGTACTTGCCGGCAGCCTTGAGTTCGTCGTATGCTTTCTTCATCAGTTCAACGGCGGTGGTTACGTCGTAACCGGTCAGAGCTTCGTATGCTTCGTCGAGCGTAGCATAGTCGTGGCCTTCACCGTAGGTCAGGCCGTACAACTGTACCAAAGCTTCCTTTGCGCCGTCCGTGCTGCGGTAGTTCGCACCGGAGAAGGGATCGTAAACGTAAAGGGTATTCAAAATACCGTAACCGGCGGAACCGGTGGTCAGAGTGCTGGCAAACGTCTCGGTATCGATGGCCAGTGCAATTGCCTTACGGAAATTAGCGTTGGTCAGAACCAGCGTGCCGCGCTCTTCACACTTAGCAGAGTCGGTGTTGAAGGTCAGCTTCGTGGTGTAGGACTGAGGGGTATAGCGAACGTAATCGCTGGTACCGTACTTAGTCATATCGTCTGCCTGCAGGCCAACGTTATCAAGTTCGCCCTTTTCAAAAGCGAGAATCTGCGTTGCGTGCGTGTTCAGAACGGTAATGGAAATCTTATCAGCCTGGTAAGAACCGAGGTGCTTACCATCGTGGTAACCGTACCAGTTGTCGTTTCTTTCGAAGGTGATCTGCTTATCAGCTTCGAAGTAGGTCATCATGTACGGACCGAAGGAAGCGGTGGTCTCAACGGAAGTACCGTAGTTCGTCGTAATGGAAGCAACGTCTGCGGAACCCTTTTCAACCTTATCGCCGTTTGCATTATAGTACGTCTTGCAAGCTTCCCACAAATCCTCTTTTACGAGGTAAGCGGAAGAGAGGTTGTAAGGAACGTAGTAGTTTGCATCGGCAGTGGTGTTGTTGGTGATGTATACGATTTCGTATTCACCGGTCTTGATGATACCAACGTTATCCCAAGAGTAGTTAGCTTCATAGGAAGCCTTGGTGAACAGATAGTCAGGAGAGTAAGACTCATACTGACCGCCGGGTGCGAAGTAAGCGTACAAAGCTGCACCGGTGAATTCATCGTCACCTGCACCGTCTGCACTGTAAGCAACTTCGTCCAGAACGGAAATATACTGCGGCACTTCGTTGCCGGCTGCGTCAACGTAGCCTTCTGCGCCCCAGAAGCCCCAGCAGTCCACGTACAGGTCTTCCACTGCACCGGCAGCCAGGTACTCAGATGTCGTGATGCCGATGGCGGAGAATGCTTCCTGACCCTGATAGAAGTAGTTCTTTGCACCGTAAACGGAGAAATCACCTGCGTACAGGGAGTCTGCACGGCGGCACTTCATCAGAGGATCCAGCAATTCCTTGTAGGAATAGATGTAAGAATCGGCATTGATCAGCGTACCGTCGTTCCACTTTGCCAGCGGATTGAGCGTCAGCTTCCAAGCCTTGGCGGTGTCGCCTGCTTCGATGCCGTATTTGCCGACGTACTGAGCAGTTACGTCAACGGGTGCCTCGGAAGCCAATTCCGTGGTCACACACCAACCGTCCTTGTCAGCGTTCAGTGCGAAGTTGTAGAAACCGGAGGACAGATAGCCCAGCAGGCCGCTGTCTTCACTGGTTTCCCAAGTCAGCGCGTTCCAGTTCAACGTGGCCGTGGAGGTGTAGTAATCGTTGAAGGTATAATAGGCAGGATCAGTGTAGTCCTTACCGGTTACACCCTGGTATTTGTCGTAGGAAACTTCGCCGCCGGCGGAGGAACCCTTGACAGCCGTCATGGAACCGGCGTCAACAGTGTTGTTATCGAAGTCGGTTACATAGCTTGTGAATTCTGCTTTCTCTGTGTTGTCTTTCTTACCGTCGTCCTTCTTGTCATCTTTGTCCTTGTCGTTACCGCAAGCGACCATGGCGAGCATGGAAGAGAGAACCATCAGAGCTACGAGCAAAAGAGCAAGTACTCTTTTCATTTTGGATAAACTCCTTTTTTATTTTTTTTGATATCATTCGACGTTCCGGTTTCCATTATAACCGTAACGACAAAATATCATCTAGGCTATTATATATTCTTATTGTTATATTGTCAATCTTATTTCATCTTTTTGTTCATAATAAGTTAACATTTGGTTCTTCACAAAATCATGTAC
>DCGU01000075.1 GCA_002315325.1 Clostridiales bacterium UBA1770 | reverse complement strand
ATATCCTCCATCTACCCTATTCGGGTTAAAGAGGCGTTGTATCAGACAAATTCCGTTTCGATGGTCAGGACGACCTCGGATTCCGGATACAACGGCTTCATATAGGCGATGAATTGTTCCCGCACCTCGTCCCAGTTCTTCAGCTTGTAATCCACGATGAAATCAACGTAGATGCGGCTTGCCTTTTTGTCGATATAGACGGCGTGATAACTCTTGATGAGTTTGTTTTCTTTGACGAAGCCGTGCAGATTTTGACGCAATGCCTTAATATTTTCGCTGTCGTTATCCACGGCGTAGATGCCGAATACCATCGTCACGTGGTATTCGTGCATAATGCGCAGCTGCAGCTCGTGCAGTACCTGATAGATCTCCCCGACCGTCTTTTTATGGTCGATTTCCACGTTGACGGAGCCCGACCAGGCATCGGGACCGTAGTTATGCAGCATCATATCGGCAGCCAGCAAAATACCGTCCGTTTTGACGATTTCTTTGTATATCTTGATGGCCAGGTCGTGATCACCGGGACGGCCCAAAATATCGCCCAGGGTTTCCTTCAGAGCGTCGTATCCGGCTTTAATAATCAAGAGGGAAATCAGGATACCGGCGTAGGCGTCCAGGTTCCAGCCGAAAATCAGGAAAAGCAGCGCCGTGATGATGGTGATGACGGAGGCAAAGGAGTCGTTGCGGCATTCGGAGCCGACGGCGACCAGGGAAACGGATTCGGCTTTGCGGCCCATCTTAATGGTGTACAGCCCCAGGAAGAACTTAATCAGGGCGGCGGCGGCCACGATGATAATGGAGACGTAGTTGACGCTCATTTCCTCGGGTGCGAAAACAAGTTTGACGGCGCCGATGAGCATTTCGATACCGGTAAAGACGATAAACCCGGAAATGGCGAGACCGGCCAGGTACTCGATTCTGCCGTAGCCGAACGGATGCTTGGCATCGGGATGCTTTTTGGCCAGTTTGGCGCCGATGACGGTCATAATGGAACTGAGGGCGTCGGTCGCGTTATTGGCACCTTCCGTGACAATGGCGATGGAGGAAACCAGTAAACCGATGATGATCTTGGCAACGGCAATAAACACGTTGGTTAAGATACCCAGGAAGGAGGTCGTCGTGATAATGCCCTCACGGGTGTTGGGGTCTTGTTTGAAGAGCTTATAGAAGAGTTTCATAATCAGCCTCGAATCATTGTTCATTCAATTATATTATGGTACGTTAAAATTTGCAGCGGCACGGCGTCAACAGGACGTGTTGTGCAGACGCTGATGAGATAATCCTCGTGCCGAACGGTTTTGGCGTACACGGGAGCACCATTTGCCGTAATGCTTTGTCCCGCGGTGAGCGGCAGCACGGTAAACGATTGCGGCGGCAGGTGAAAGCCCAGGCCGCACTGCTTCATCACGCTTTCCTTCAGCGTCCACAGGATAAAGAACCGCACCTCGGGGTCTTGTGCCATCCAGCACTGTTCCTCCTGTGTATAGACGTGTTTGGCCAAATCAAGGTGCGAGCGGTCAATTGCCTCGATATCCGCACCGACGGGAGCGTCGTCCGTTGCCAGCAGCACGTATTTGCCGCTGTGCGACAGGTTAAAGTGCACGGGGCAGGAGGGGGCGTACGGTTTGTGATACTCGTTTTCCGTCAATTCCGCTTCCTTGATGCCGAGCACGGCGGACAGCAATGCCCCGGCCCCCAGGCAACGCAGGGCGTCCTCCTCCCGCCGAAAGCGTTTGGCGCGTTCCGTGCGTGCGGGGAAGTGCGCTGCGCACCAATCGGCGGGCAGGCGCCTGATCTCGTCAAGCGGCAGTAAATACAGTGCTGTCATGACGTTTCCCTTTCAAAGAAGCCCATATCGCGCAAATGCGTGAGGACGCGGTCCAGGTACGGGTTGTCGATAAACGGCCATACGAAGCCCAAACGGTACAGCACGTTGGCGGTAAAGCGGTTGTCTGTGTCAACGGCGTGCAGGTCTGGCCGGTCGTTGGTCAGCAGTGCCGACAGATAACGGTTCATCGTCGGGTCACCCAACAGGCGGTAATACTCCTCGTAGTACGCTTTGTCGTCGGTGGGGATGATAGGCAGGCCGCAACGGGTGCAGGCGGCCATCAGCTGCATTTCGTCAAACGAACGGCGGTTATTGGCGTGGAACACCGTGAAGCAGTCGTTGGTACCTGCCAATGCCACGATGGCCTGCGCCGTACAGTCGATGGGGGAAAATTCCATCGGGTCGGTGCAGTGGCTGACGGGGCATTTGCCGATTTTGGCAAAGCCCTTGAGCGCATTGAGGAAGGCGTTGCTGCCCATATTGATTTGGAACTCGCCGTCCGCATGGCGGCCCATCAGGTTGCCGACGCGGATGACCTTGCCGCGCAGACCGTTTTTGACGGCGGTCAGCACGCGCTGCTCGGCGTGGTATTTGGACAAAATATACTTGTTATTCATGTCATCTGCCATGAAAAGCTGATTTTCATGCAATACGACACCGTTCTTCAGACTTTCCGCGGTGTGAATGCCGGGGACCGACGTGGTGGAAATCTGAATGAGTTTGGCGTTCTTGGCCTTGGCCAGGTCGATGAGGTTTTCCACACCGTGGACGTTGACAAAGGCAATGCTGTCGTCGGCGGCGAAATGCTTGACCGAGGCGGCGCAGTTGATGATGGTATCGAACGTCGCCTTTTGCAGCTTGGCAGCAAGGTTTTCGGACGTGATATCCGCATCAACGACGGAGATGCGGTCGGGATACGTTTCCCGCAGGCATTCGCTGAAGTAATAAAAACTGATGGCGTCCAGGCGCGCGGCGGGGCTTGCAAACGAACCGCGGCGCACCAGGCAATAGATATGCCCCGTTTCACGCACCAGCAGCTCGCGCAGGACGTGAATGCCGAGGAATCCGACGGCACCGGTCAACAGGACGTTGCCCAGCGGTTTGCGTTCGACTTGGTCGGCATAGGCCAGCGTGTTGTGCGACAGGACCTCGCGGTAGAACGGGTCGGTGGGGTCTGCCTCGGAGAAATTATTGCCGGCGGCGGGCACGTCGATCTTTTTATTGCGGTCCAGGTAGGCGGACAGCGCACGCGGGGTTTGGTAATCGAATACTGTTTGATACTCTACTTCATACCCCTTGGCTTTGAGCTGCATGACCGCGCGCGAAGCCGACAGGGAGTTGCCGCCGACGTCAAAGAAGTTGTCGTCCGGCCGTACGTCGTTTACCTTCAATATGGAGGCGTACAGGTCGCACAGCACCTTTTCGGTGTCGGTCATACCCGCAGACGAGTCCGTTTTTGCCTGCTGCGGCACAATCTCCGGCAAGGCCTTTTTGTCGATTTTGCCGTTGGCCGTCATGGGCATGGTGTCCAGCTGCATAAAGTGACGGGGCACCATATACGCTGCCAGTTTTTGGGAGACGGCAGCCGTGATTTCCTCTTTGCCGACGGGACGGCTTGCCGTATAGTAGGCCGCCAGGTATTTGTTTTCCCCGTCGCCCCTGACAACGACGACACTGCTCTTGATGCCGTCGACCAGGTTCATCACGGCTTCGATTTCGCCGAGTTCCACGCGCAAACCGCGTATTTTCACCTGGTTATCGATTCTGCCGTGGAATTCAATTTCGCCGTCGTGGGTAATGACGGCCAGGTCGCCCGTCTTGAAGGCGGACTTGCCGCCGACGGTGATAAACGTCCGCTTCGTCAGGTCGTCGCGGTTGAGGTAACCTTTGCCGACGGTGTCGCCGACAACGGTCAATTCACCCAGGGCACCCATGGGCAGGATATGGTTTTGCGCATCCAGGCAGTACAGCTTGGTGTTGGCAATCGGCGTGCCGATGGTGATGCGCTCGCCCGCCGTTAACTGTTTGCAGGAGCAGGTGATGGTAGCTTCACTCGGGCCGTAGCCGTTGAGAATGCACAGGTTGGGATTGAGCGACAGCAGCTTTTTGAGCAGGACGGAGGTGAATTCCTCACCGCCCGCCAAGATGGCGCGCAGATGGGATGCCACGGCGGCAAAGCCCGTGTAATCGCACAGGTTGAGTAAGAAGGAGGGCGTGCCCAGCATCGACGTGACGCCGTGCTGCAGGCAATAGCGGCAAAAGGCATCGGGGTCGTGAATCATGTCTTCACTCGCAATGCAGACCGTGGTGCCGATGGCCAGTGCAATAAAGCCCTCGTAGACGGAGGCGTCGAACGTAAAGGCGCTCACGGCGGTGGACACGTCGCTTTCCTGCAGGTAATTGGCCGTTTCAAAATTCTTCGGGTTGGGGTCGGCCACCAGGACCAGGCCCTTTTGCTGCACCGTGACGCCCTTGGGTTTGCCGGTGGAGCCGGAGGTGTAAATCATATACGCCAGGGCCTCGGGATCAACGGGAAGGTTCAGACGGGGCGCAACGTCCGTTTGATGAATATCGTCGACGCAGAGCAGGGGAATATCCAGTGTGTCCAGCAAGGTTTTTCGCGCCTGTGCAATGGCGTGCGTTGTAATCACGGCCTTGACCGAGGCATCCTCGACGATAAAGCGAATACGGTCGTCCGGGTAGGCGGGGGATAAGCATAAAAAGGCGTTGGCGGCCTTCAGCGTGCCGACCTGTGCCGGATAGATTTCTGCGGTACGGTCCAGCAGGATGGCCGTCGTGCTCCCAGCGGGAATGCCCAGGGCGCACAACTGCCGTGCCAGGACGTTGGCCATATTATCCAGTTCGCGGTAGGTCAGCGTGACGCCGCCGGCAATCACGGCGGGTTTGTCGGGATGGCGGTCGACGCTGTTTTCAATCAGGCGGTAGGCAGGCATCATCTCGACGGGCCAATCGGTGTCGTTGAAGGATGCAAATTGCGAGAGGGCCGCATCGGACGTGACACAGACTTCACCGGCGGTGGTTTTATCGGCCAGTGCGGACAGAACTGTACCGTAGGCGTCGACAAAGCCGGCGATGAAGGCGGGACTGTATTTCCCGGCATCGTATTCCACGTGCACGGAACAACAGCCTTTTTCACTCGTGCCGACTTCAAAGGACAGCGCCGATTTCAACCCCGCGCCCTTCGGTGCAGGAATCGGCGTACCGAGCGACGCGTCCTGCGTCAGATTCCCCTGATAGACGAACGTCGGGTCGGCGGAGAGACCGTATTTACGTGCGGCATCGGCAAAGGAATACAGGTCGTATTTTTTCAGTTGCTTTAAGCGGTCGTCCAGGTTCCGCAAATAGGTTTTTACGGGGCAGTCCGGGGCAATATCGATATAGACGGGAATGGTCTTAACGGCCATGGCGAAGACGTTTTCGCTGCGCGGGTCGCCGCGGCCGTTGTGCACGGCGGCAAACAACGCGTCGGCGTGCGACGTAAAGCGGGCCAGCGTCAGGGCAAACGCGGCGGTAAAGAAAACGTTTTCACTCACACCGGCATTTTCGCAGCAGCGGCGAATGCGCGCTGCATCTGCCGGCACGTCGGCACTGAAATCACCGGGGGCGTTTGCATCGTGGCGGTCGGCGGCGGGCATATAGTCGGCGGAGACACCGCGATAGACGGAATCGTAGTAGGCCTTGGCCGCTGCAAACTCATTGCCGCCGCGGGCCTTTTCTTCTTCCTCGGCCATGGTGAACGCGGTATAGGTTTCCGGGGACAACGGTTGGCCTTTGCAGGCGGCCGCGATATCGTTCATCAAAATGCGGACGGACTCACCGTCGGCAATGATATGGTGTACTTCGAACAGCAGGTACCGCGTATCTTGTGCGTGCAGAATGCGGAAGCGGAACAGCGGTGCTTCTGTAAAGGTAAACTCGGCCGGCGTGACGGCGGCAGGGTCGCCCGTTTCCTCGTCGATGGTCCAATCAAGGTCCGGGGCAGGGTGCACGCGGGGCGTACCGTCTGCGTCGGCAAAGATGGTGCACAGCATGGACGGGTGCGCGTTTACGGCCGTACGTACGGCCTCTTTCAGTGTTTCCGTCGGCAGGGTTTTGTCGGTCTGTACCATCGTGCCGATGTAATAGGTGCCCGTTCCGCGAGAGAGGCTGTCGGTATAAATGCCGACCTGCGACTGTGTCAGCGGGTAGGCGTCCCGCAGGGCGGTTTGCGCCTCTTTTGAGTCTTTATTGCCCAAAAGCATGGCGATAATGGCATTTTCCACGCTCAGAACGTTGCCGCCGTCCAGGATGTCTTTTGACGTTATTTTCAATCCGAAGGTTTTGTAAATTTGGACAGCCAGGCGGATGGAGGTGATGGAGCTGATGCCGGCAGCCGTGAAGTCGGTCTCCACGCCGAAGCGGTCGTGACCCACGACGTCGCTCAAAATGGCGCACAATTTTTCTTCCAGGTCGGTCTTGGCGCGGGACGACGTCACGTCGGGGGCAGTATCGTCCGCCGCAATGGGCGGCAGTTTACGCTTGTCCACCTTGAGGTTTGGTGTCAGCGGGATGGCGTCAATCTGCATTGTTGCGCGGGGAACCATATAGGGCGGTTTTTTCGAGGCGATATAGCGGTTGAGTTTCTCCACGTCAACGGCTACTTGGTTTTTGCCGACGATATAGGCGTGCAGGCATTTGCCGCCGGCAGGGTCGTCCACGGCGATGACCGTTGCATCGGCCACGTCGGGATATTCGCGGATGACGCTCTCCACCTCGGACAGTTCAATGCGGAAGCCGCGGATTTTGACCTGCGAATCGCGTCTGCCGATAATCTCCAGTTTGCCGTCGGGCAGAATACGGACGATGTCGCCCGTTTTATAGCCGTGCCGATAGGCAGACGCGGCGTTTTCGTCAAAGGTGTTGGGTACGAAGACCTCGGCCGTCTTTTCGGGGCGGTTCAGGTAACCGTCGGCCACCTGGGGGCCGTAGACGATCAGTTCACCGGGCACGCCGAGCGGCAGACGGCGGCCAAAGGTGTCCGTTACGTACAACTTGGCGTTGGGCAGGGCGCGGCCGATGGGAATATCCGTGTATACGCCGTCCAGCGTGAAGCAGGTAATCATGACCGTGGCCTCGGTCGGACCGTAGCCGTTGGTCAGCGTGTAGGTGGCGGGCGGTGTCAGCGTTGCCAGTTTCTCACCGCCGCACAGAATGGAGCGCAGCGATTTGAGCGTAGGGTATTCCGTGACGAACTGACGGGCCAGCTGCGTCGTCATAACGGTGTGGGTGATGCCGTTATCGTCAAAATACTGTTTGAGTGCCGGCAAATCCAGGCGAATATCCCCGCTGACAATATGCAGGGTACCGCCCACGGTCATGGGCGGGTAGATTTCGCTGATATGCGCGTCAAAGCCGTAGCTGGCGTAGGCGGCGCCGACGTAGGTATCATCCACGTGAAACAAGGTATCAAAGGCATGCATAAAGGCCGTGACGTTGCGGTGCAGCAAACGGCAGCCCTTTGGCTGACCCGTCGTGCCGGAGGTGTACAGCAGCACACAGGCGTCGTCGGTTGCGGGATGCCCGTCGTAGGCGCCGTCCGGCAGCGCTTCGCATTCGTCCGTATACAGGACGGGCGCAGTATAATCCGGCAGCAGCGAAACGAGGCTGCGGTCGGCAATCAACAGTTTGGAATCGGCGTCCGCGCACATAAAGGCCAGACGCTCGGCCGGGTAGCTGGGGTCAAGCGGCTGGTAGACGGCACCGGCTTTGAGTGCGGCAAGGCTGGCCAGCAGCATATATTCGCAGCGGGGGATTAATACCGAAACGGTTTGCCCTTTTTCCACGTTTTGTGCGTGGATATAGGCGGCCATTTTGTCCGTCAGCACGTCGACCTCCCGATAGGTATAGCGGCGGTCCAGATAGACCAGCGCGGTTTTGTCGGGGTAGGCCTGTGCCGAGCGGCGGAACAAGTCCACAATCGTAGACGTATCGTCGTAGGCGCTCTCGGTTTGGTTCAGTGCGTCAAGGGCGTCTTTGTCGCCGTCGGACAACAGGGGGATGTCTTTCAATACCGCGTCCTGTGCGAAGGCGTCGCAAACGGTCTGATACAGGTCCATAAAGCGCTGTACCGTTTGCACGCTGTAGCAGTCGCTGCGGTAGGCAATCGAGGCGATAAAGGCGTCTCCTCGCTTCCACACGGACAGGGCAAAATCCGCAAAGGCTTCCTTGCAGGGAATGGCGGTTGTCTCCACCCGTCCGCAGGCGCTGTCAAACGCAGACAGCATATCCGCCTCGTATACGAACATGGCGTCGGCGTTGATGCCGTATTGTGCCGCCAGTTTACCGAAGGCATACCCGTCGTGGTCCACGGAGCGGAAGAATTGCGTCTGTCCCTCGGTCAATAGCACCGAGGCAGGCTTGGTTTCGTCGGGGCGGCAGACCACGGGCACGGTACGCACGAACATGGAAACGGTGGAGTCCAGTCGCGGGTCGCGGCGGCCGCTTTCCACGGCGCAAAGCAGGCTGTGATTGGCGCCCGTCATCTTGGCCAGCGTATAGCCGAACGCGCCCATAAAGAAACTGTTTTCGGTTAAGGAATATTTATTCAAATAATCGCGCAGGGCAGGGATGACCAGGGTGCGGGAAACGCTGTCGGCAGGATTGCTGTCGTCGCGCGGTTTGGTATCGTACAGCGGCTTGGAATCGGCATCCACGTCGCACAAAAGTTCGTCGTAATATTTGGTGTCGGCGTCGTCTTTTTCCGCGGTTTGCAGCACGTGCTCCAGTTCGTATACGGAAAAGGCGTCCAGCGTTTCACCGACGTTATCGCGGCCGGCCAGGGCATTGGCGAACTGTCTGCCCAACAGCGTCACCGAGGCGCCGTCGCAGACGATATGGTGGCTGTCAAAATACAGAATGACTTTATCTTTCGTCAAATAGGCCTGCGCGCGGCAAAGCGGCCCCTTAAATAGGTCAAACGGGCGCACGAAAGATGCCGCGTTCCCGTCCCACGGGTCTGTCTCGGCTTCAGCGGCGGTGCAAACGCCGTCCTTCGGAAAATCGCTGCGGCAGGACAGGATATTTTCTCCTTCGGGCTTTAGGAATGCATACAGTGCCGGATGCAGGCGGATGACGTTGTCAACGGCACCCTTGACGAAGGCAGCGGTCATGGCAGGGCCGCGGTCAAAGGTCAGGCGCATCGGCAGGTTATACATAATGCTTTCGGGGCGACGGATGCACTGGAAGTAAATGCCGAGCTGGCTGTCCGTCAGCGGTGCATAGGACAGCTGTGCCGATACGGCAGGCAGAGCAGTCTCTTCTTTTTTGCGCAGGCAGTGCGCGATGGCTTTGGGCGTTCTGTGCAGCAGCACGTCACCCGCCGTGACGGAATACGACCCCAGGCAGTGCGAGACCTCCATGGCGCGGATGGAATCGCCGCCTAGCAGTAAAAAGTCGTCCTCGGCACCGATGCGGTCCAGATGCAGCACCCGCTCAAAGGCGCGGCATAACAGCGTTTCTTCCTCGCCGATGGGGGCGGTATACTCTTTTTGTCCCACGCCCGTTTGCGGTTTGGGCAACGCTTTTCGGTTGAGTTTGCCGTTGTCGTTGACAGGCATTTTATCCAGGCGCATCCAGTACGCGGGGATCATATAATGGGTCAGTTTTTCGGCCATACGTTGGCGTGCCGCCTCGATATCCAGGTCGCGGTCGGCAACGTAGTAGGCGCACAGATAGGAGCGGCCGTTTTCTTCGGTATACCCCGCAACGACGGCATCTTTGACGCCGTCCATGCGTTTGAGCACGGCTTCGGCCTCACCCGGTTCCACGCGCTGGCCGTTGATTTTGATCATAAAGTCTTTACGGTTGCGGTACACCATCGTGCCGTCCGGCAGCCGTTTGACGATATCGCCCGAGTGCAGCAGCAGTTCGTGCCCCGGTTCCTTTGAAAAAGGATTGGGCGTGAAGATTTGTGCCGTCAGTTCGGGGTTATTGTAATAGCCGTACGCCGTGGGACCGCTGACGCACAGTTCACCCTCGTCGCACAGCTGCCCGTTGTCGTCCACAATGTAACACTTGAACTCGATATCCGGGTCGCCGATGGGCGCGTTGTCGTAGGATTTGTCCACAACGGCCCAAAAGGCCACGCCGACCATTTCACTCATACCGTAAGAGTTCAGCATTTTATATTTAGGCGTCCAGAAATTGGACATGCGTTCACCGCCGACGACGATGGTGCGCAGACTCGGCACGTCACCCAGCAGCGGCAGCAGTTTGGGGGCCGCAAACGTGATGGTGACGCGGTGCGCGTTCATGTAGTCCGTCATCAGCGCCGCGTCTTTGCGCGCGGCTTCCGGCAGAATATGGACGACGGTCCCGGCATACAGCGGGGCAAATAAATCCAGTGCCAGGGCAATAAAGGACAGCGAACCGTGCTGCAGGGCGACGTCATCCGGCGTATACTGAAAATGGCGTTCCGCGGCGCGGATAATGCTGCGGGACAGGGCATAGTTGGAAATCATGACGCCCTTGGGCTTGCCGGTGGAACCCGACGTAAAAATGACCAGGGCGGGCTCAACCGGCGTCACCGTCGGCAGGGAAGCAAACGGCTCCGTCTCCATGGCGGCACGGTAGTCGCGGGCGGTAAACGTCGCGTTTTTCGTTTCGTCCTCGATCATATTGACCCGTTCGGCCGGCGTATCGTAGGACAGGGGTGCAATGCCCAGTCCCGCCATATTCAACCCCAACAGGGCTGCGGCCGCATCGGCGGAGCGTTCCATACGTACGGGAATGACGCCTGTCATCTTTTGCTGCAGGGCATACGTCGCCACGCGGCGGCACTTGTCCCGCAGTTCCGCCCGGGACGTCTGACGCATGCCGTTTTGGTCGATGAGGGCAATACGGTCGTCATCCTTTCGTATGGTGTCAAAAATGAGTGTTGAAAACAGTTCCATGACTGCCTCCTATATCAAATAAGAGAGTATATATTGTAACCATTATATATTTGTCCATCTTCTTTGTCAAGAACAACGAAAGACGCAGACGTTTTTGCTGTTTTTCAGCGGTGTCGTTTTGCAAAATCGCGGTGCGGATTACCAAAGAAAAAGGTCCGGAACCGTTTACGGTTTCCGGGCCTTGCGGTTGGCTATTTTGGCTTTTGCTTTCAGGAAAAACGATAATAAGATATTTTTGCGTTAACCGATGGGCTCAAAATCCGCCGCGCCGTGTTTGCACAACGGGCAAACGATATCTTCGGGCAGTTCCTCGCCCTCGTACACGTAGCCGCATACCTTGCAGACGTACCCTTTTTTGCCCTCGGTTTGGGGCTTGGGTTTGACGTTGTTTTGATAATAGGTATAGGTCATGGTTTCCTTGTCGGACAGGACTCTGGCCTCGGTGACCGAGCAAATAAACATGCCGTGCGTATCCAGGTCGACGTACTGTTCAACCTTCAGGGACATAAAGGAATTGATGTACTTGGGCAGGAAGACCAATCCATTGTCCGAACGCAGCGGCGAGCAGTCGGCAAATTTATCCACGTTGCGCCCGCTGCGGAAGCCGAAGGCCTCGAATACTTTGAAGGGGGCGTCCACGGACAGACAGCAGACGTTCATTTTGCCCGTTTGCTTGATGACGTGGTGCGAGTAGTTTTGTTTGTTGATGCAAACGGCGATGCGGTTGGGCGTGTTGGTTACCTGCGTAACGGTGTTGACAATCAGACCGTTGTCCTTGCTCCCGTCATTGGAAGTAACAACGTAAAGACCGTACCCTATATTGAACAGGGCAGTGAGGTCGTTTTTGTTGGCAGTGTCACCCTTTTGCGCCATGTAGTCTTTGCAGAGCTCATCCGCCAGTGCCTCGACTTGCTTTTCACTGTCGGCATTCAGGGCGGACATAAGTTTGACGTTGTTTTCGGTGTAGGTAATATCCTTGGCGCCTTCCAGCAGTTTTGTCATCACTTTGATGGCCTGCGGCGCCCAGGAACCGTTTTCCATCATACCGATCGTTTTCTTTTGGAATCCGCGCTCGGTCAGGTGCTCGATAAACGTCCGCATAAAGGGGAAGATATCGGCGTTGTAGGTCGTCGTGGCGAGAACGAGTCTGCCGTAACGGAAGGCATCTGCCACGGCCGCAGCCATGTCGCACCGTGCCAGGTCGTATACGGCCACGTCGGGGCATCCCTTGGCCTTGAGTTTTTCAACCAGTAACTCAACCGCCTTCTTTGTGTTGCCGTACACCGACGTGTAAGCAACCATAATGCCTTCACTCTCGGTTGTGTAGGATGACCAAACGTCGTAAAGCCCCAAATAGTACCCGAGATTTTCGGTCAGCATCGGGCCGTGCAGGGGACAAATCTTTTCAATATCCAGCGTTTTGGCTTTTTCCAACAGTTTTTGTACCTGGGCACCGTACTTGCCGACGATACCGATATAATAGCGTCGCGCCTCGTCCGCCCAGTCTTCCGCTGCGTCAAGCGCACCGAACTTGCCGAACCCGTCTGCCGAGAACAGCACTTTGTCGGCAGTGTCGTACGTCACCATAACTTCCGGCCAGTGCACCATGGGTGCCGCCACGAAGGCAAGCGTGTGCTTGCCGAGCGACAGCGTGTCGCCTTCGCCGACAACGATTCTGCGGTCGTCAAACGCCGTGCCGAAAAAGTTCTGCATCATCTTGAACGCCTTGTCCGACGATACGATGACGGCGTTCGGATAGGTCCGCATAAAGTTGGCGATATTGGCCGAGTGGTCCGGCTCCATATGCTGTACGATCAGGTAATCGGGCGTCCGTTTGCCCAGCGTTTTTTCAATATTGTCCAGCCATTCGTGGGTGAAATTGCGGTCCACCGTGTCCATCACGGCAACTTTTTCGTCCAGGATGACGTAGGAATTGTACGACATCCCATTCGGAACGGTATATTGCCCCTCAAATAAATCTATTTTGTGATCGTTCACACCGACGTAGCGAATATCCTGTGTAATGGAAACAGTCATATATTTTTCCTGCCTTTCGTGAAAAAATCTTTTACTATATTATAGCACTATTGAGTCTTAATATCAATAACGTCCGCCGTATTGGCATCTGTCGATGCACGGATGAAAAACAGTTTAGTACAATACGGTGTATTGATCCAAAAATATAAACGCCCCGAAATTTTGTTCTTTCGGAGCGTTGCGTCATAGGATGAGCCCCGACACGCCGCGTGTCGGGGCTGTATTTTACGGGATAATGGGGATGACGCTTTTAAAAGTTGGCGGTCACGTATGGATCGCAGGAAATCTCGTCTTCTATTTTGCACAGCGTTCCGGTGAGCTTTTGCTTGACTTCCGTTAACCAGTCCGGTTCCTCTGCAGGCGGGTCAGCCAGCACGTGCAGAATCGTGCCGTATGCCTGCAGCCGTACCACGCCGCGCATCAGCGGTATCGTCGCTTCCTGTTCCGCGGTAAAAAGCCGCACGCTGCGGTATCCTGCCAAGAATGCGGCAGCGGCCCCGGTCGTGTCGCCCTCGACAACGTCGCCTATGGCGTCGATGGCGCGGGTGACGTCCAGGGCGTACCAGCAGCGGACGGCATCGTCGAAATCAATGACACCCCAGGTGTCTGTTTCATCGTCGTACAGGACGTTGTCCGCTTCGAAATCGTAATGGATGATGCCGTACGTATTCGGCGTTTGGGGCATGGCGGTCAACTGTTCCATGACGGTATCGTAATAGTGCAGCACTGTTGCAGGCGCACGGTATTGTTCCAGTCTGCTCTTCGCTTCGCCTAACAACGCCCGATAGTCCCGCCGTTCATCGGCATAGGGATATTTCTCTGCGAGATTGTGCAGCGTCCCCAACAGTTTTCCGTAACCGAATGCCGTTTCGTCGGTACCGTCCATATCATCCAACGTCTCTCCCGCCACTTTTTCAAAGCAGGAAACGTTGTATTTTCCCCATTTTGTTGTGATAACGTCCGCTGCTTTTCCGTTTTTCATGGGGTAGGGTTTCATGGCGTTAAAGCCGTTTTCAATCAGCCATTCGATGAAGTGAATCTCCGTTTCCACGTCCCGTATGTTCTTTTCTTCCACGGGGGAAAGACGCAAAAAGCATACCGTCCGGCCTTCTTTTGCCCAAAACGGATAGACGGCATTGGAGGAGATGCGGAAATAGGAGAGCATTTTGTCCAAATGTTTTTCGCTGTAATCGTACAGTTGTAAGCATTCTTTGGCCAGGTCGTAGTTTTCAAATAAGTATTTGAGTGGCAGCATAAAATCCTTTCGTGTCAGCATAAAAAAAGTGTTCTCCGGGAAGAGAACACTGGTTTATCATATCGTCACGCGTATTATGCTGAAACCACGACAGTGATAGAAATGAGAACTCTCCCCGGATATTGAGTTAACATAACAATCACCTCGCTTTCTATTGCCGTAAGCATATCACTTTTGCGTTGGATTGTCAAGACATACATGCCGTCTTGTACACAAAACGTTCTGTCGCCCGACGTTTTAAAGCAGCGGGAAACGGTCGGCATTTGTATGCAATGGAACGTTGCCGTGTGTCGTGTGCCTGCGTCGGTGCTTTTTGACACAACGCAAGGGTAAGAGCGTTGGGGAATAACGCCGGGGTCAGCGGTAATAAGCAATCATATTGCCGTCTGCGATGGGCTTCATGCCGAACGATTGATAAAAGCGATTGTCACGCTCGTCTTCGATATCGGTGATGACGGTAAACGTGCGTACGTTTTTGTACTTTTCCCACGCGGTCATAAACAGCGTCGTGCCGATTTTACGGTGCAGATAGGCGGGCGCAACAATCAGGTCCTGTACCATGACGATATGTTCGCCGTCACCCACACACCGCACAAACCCAATCAATTTGTCCCCGTCAAAGGCCCCCAAACAGTACAAGGAATTCTCATAGGCGCGTTTCAGTGCCGCGTCGTCTTTTAAGTATGCATTCCACGCTTCCCCGGCGTAGATTTCTTTCACACGGTCAATCTCTTCAGTATTGAATTCTTTATACGTGATCATGGCGGTCTCCTTGGTGCGTATTTTACAATGGTATTCGGTCAAAAAAGTGTCTTTCTCATGCGGTTAGAACAAAGTCCCGAAACCTTTGGCTTCGGGACTTTGTGAAAAATAGATTATGCCTGTTTCACTTTGCCGTTTCTGTACTCCCAATGCGTTACGTTGCCGTTGGCGTCGGTGACGGCGATGTTCAAATAGGTACAGTTGATATCTCTTGTAAACGTCGTGCCTGTCGTGCCTCTGTCAAGCAGTGTTGTCTTGTATTCCACTTTTTGTACGGGCGCATCGCTCACGGGGGTGATGGTCACGCGGTATTTGGTGACTTTGGTCTTGATGAACAAAATCTTGACGGTTTCCGTGTATTTTTCCACGGTTACGTTGACGTTTGTCACGGCAGCGCTGTTTTGGACGGCACCGGGGTTATAATTGACGTCCTGTGCCATCAGCCACGCCATGAACTGTCCGGCGTAATGGGGGTAGAATAAGATATCAAAGTTTTCAATCAGCGTCAAAATATCGCTGCCGCCGTCAATCAGTGCGTCGGCAACCATCGTTTGTGCCAAGATAGGAATCAGTGCCAAAACCTGTGCGGGCACGGCGGCATAGGCACCGGCGTCCATGCCGGAGGTTGTCAAAACGGTATCGGCAATGCCGGTCAAAATGTTTTCGAGATAGGGCAGGTTACCGGTGGCAGCTGCCACAACGATGCTTGCCTCATTGGCTTTGAGTTGTTCCGACAATACGGCTTTGGCCGTTTCCAACGTCTGGGTCTGATAGTTGCCGCCCATTGTTTCGGACATGTACAAACGAATGGTGTCCTGTACGAAATAGGTGTAGTTGACCCTGGAACCGATACCCGTTGCCATGGCGGTAATCAGGTCGTCCAAAAAGTCCCCCATGGACTTGTCGCTGTCAACGGTCAATGCGGCCAGCGCTTCTTCACCGCCGACGGGCGTCCAAACGTAAATACCGTCCTGCTGTGTCCAGCTGCCCAAACGTGCAATGGCAGTGATATCGGACGTGAACTGTTTGGCCCGGAACTGTTCACTTAAGAATATCGTTTTGCCCGCGGACGTGACTGTCTTTAAATAAGAAGGTGCGAAAGAAAGTGCCGTATTAAACAGGGACTCGTTTGCGGCAGTCCGTTCGGACGGAATGACCGATTCGTCGGTGCCGTAACGGATGAAGTTCCAATCCTGCGGTGCCACTTTTGTGACAAAGTCGTTGGCAGTGATGATATTATGAATGTTGGTATACGTTTTGGCTTCGGCGGCAGAAACGACGTCACTGCACAGACCTTTAGGCGTTTCAAACGTGTAGGCGTAGATATTTTCCTTGGCAACGTTGCGGTTGCCGACTTTGCCTGCGTGTGTCAGGTGGCCTGCCACCAAGTTAGCAACGGCGGCACCGCGGCTGTAGCCGACGATCCACACCTTCAGGTCACCGACAAAGTTGGCGCCGTATTGTTCGGTATACGTCTGAATGAATGCTTCCACTTTGGCAGCCGAGCCGGCAAAGCCGGATGCATTTCCGCTCGTGCCGAGGGAGAAGTTGTTGGCCCACTCCGCCATGTAGTTGCCGCGGGGAACGATAGCCAGCAACGTGTAGGTTTGACCGCTGACCGTGATGGTTTTGTGCGCCATGGCAACACCCATGGAGTCGGTGGTGGGATAAACCTTAAAATCATCGTTGACGTCGCAATCGGTAAACCCGAGTGCGTTGAATACGGAGAACAGCGTGCGGTACTGGTGCGTCCAGTTGTCGCCGCTCTCGGCATTGCCGGAGTCAGCCAATACGGCCGACATCGTGGAAAGGGAAGGGTTATAAATCGAGGCATCTGCGGCAAAATAACTGTCGCGGTAGTAATAGCTCGTTCCGTATAGACTGCCGTTCACAACCGTTTTGTTGTCGGCGGCAAAGGCCGGCACACACAACACTGTCATCAGCATGACAACGGCCATGACAGCGCAAATGATTTTTTTCATAGCATTTCTCCTTATTTTAATATATTACTATTAGTTTATTCCCTTTGTCGGTCGATGTCAAGTGGCACTTTCGGGAAGATTGCACACGTCAATCCAACCAACAGGTTTGGCTAACGTTTCCAGTTCTGCCGGTGTCAGCTTGACGGCGCTGGCAGCGTTGCCGCAGGCGGGATAGACGTAGGTAAACCGTTTCAGCGCCTCGTCCAAATAGACTTTCACACCGTCATGAATACCGAAGGGGCACACGCCGCCGACGTTGTGACCGATGAGGGTGGAAACCTCGTCGGGTGTCAGCATTTTGGCTTTGACACCGAAGAAAGCTTTGTATTTGCCGTTGGCGATTTTCGCGTCACCCGCACAGACGATCATGACGGGACCGTCGGCGCCCATAAAGGTCAGTGATTTGGCAATTTCAGCCGGTGCGCAGCCGACGGCCTGCGCCGCCAGTTCCACCGTGGCACTGGAAACAGTGAATTGCAGGACGCGTTCGGCCATGCCTTTTTCTTTTATATAAGCGTATGCAGTATCGAATGACATGTGTTAGTACCTTCTTTTGCTTTATTACTTTTGCTTTGTATTGCCCGCGGGAAGCTTGTAAAAATACGGTCCGCAACAGTCGCATTCATGGGTCTTGATATACGTCCACGTTTTGTCGCGTGAGACGACGTAGCACTCAATATGGTTTTCCAATTCTTCGGCTGTCGGACTATCCAAAACCGGTTTACGTTCTTTTAACCCCGGCCACGGCTCGTAATATTTGGCGTGCGTTTTGTCTTGACTGTCAAACGCCTTGCGTGCTTCGTCACCGACCAAATACGTTCCCCTCGGTATCATCTCAAAAGAGAAAACGTGCCAAATATAATTGCCTGCGCTCAAAACGCAGCTTTCCATTTTGCGGGGATCAAGGCCTTTGGCAAAAACGGCAAGCCATTCTTTTTCAAAATCACTGTATTTGCGTCCCACTGTATTCCCTCCATCAATTAGGATGAATCGCTCTGCAAAACCGAGAGTGTAAGGCTTTTATCGTATAATAGCATATTTTCACGCGCTTTGCAACCGTTTTGCATAGGGACTGCATCAGAGTCTGAAGAAATAAAAATTGGCGCCGGTGTATCACGCAAAACTACCCGTCCGGCCGTTCAATCAAACGGCGGACGGGTAGTTTTATGGGTGTAAAAGATGCCGCGTCAAAATGCCGAAAGAACGTTTTGCCCCTCGTTAATCCTCCAGCATTTTTACCAGTTCTTCCTTCGGTCTGTAACCGACGGATTGCTTGACTATTTTGCCGTTTTTCATCAGCACCACGGTGGGAATACTTGCAATTTGGAATGCGCCCGCCAGGTCCGGTTCATCATCAACGTTGACCTTGCCGACCTTGATTTTGCCGTCGTATGCCACGGCAATCTCATCAATCACGGGGGCCAGCATTCTGCAGGGGCCGCACCACGTTGCCCAAAAGTCAAGCAGAACCGGCTTGTCCGACTGCATAACCTCGGTTTCAAAATTGTTTTTGGTAATGATTATTTCTGCCATTTTCAGTTCTCCTTTTGGTTTTTTTCTTTGCAAGTAGTATAGCAAAAAATGCGATTCGGATATGTAACCGAGTCGCATTTTTGCATTTTACGTTAGATTTTGTAATCCCGTCAAATCTTTCAGGATGATAACACCCCGCCTGCTTTCAATCAATCCGTCACTGGCAAATTGATGAATCATACGGGCAACCACCTCGCGCGCCGAGTTGGTTGACTCGGCAATCTCTTCCTGTGTCATATGAATTTCGGTTTTCCCCGTGCGGTGATACTCGGCAAGGAAAAAGTTTGCCAACCGCTTATCAAACCCGAAAAAGATGATTTGCTCCATCACCCACATAACGGTGGAAAAGCGTTCCGTGGCCAGTTCATACGTAAAGCAGCGGACGTAGATATTGCTCTCCATCAGTTTGCCATAGACGCCCGACGGAATGACCAATACTTCCGCATCTTTGGTAACGCTGAGCTGCGTTTCAAATTTAATTTGCGATAAAATGCAGGAGGCGGAAAGAACGCAATAATCGCCCGCACCGAGACGGAACAGGGTAATCTCACGCCCTTCTTCCGATAGGATAAAGGCGCGCAGTTCACCGGAAAGGATGTGCAGCATGCCAAGACATTGCTGACCGCCGCAGTCCCCCAACAGAAATTGACCGGCAGGGTAACGGTTGGTTACGCTGCTCACGTCACATAGGTCTTTCTCTTCTTGTGACAGGTTGCTCCAAAACGGCAGCTTTGGCAAGATCTCATTCATATGCTCATCTCCTTTCCGATTATTATAGCACAAAATCAATAGTTTTCTGCGTTGACTTCAAAATAGGCCTGCGGATGCGCGCAAACAGGGCACACTTCGGGGGCCTTGGTGCCGACAACGATATGACCGCAGTTGCGGCACTCCCACACTTTCACTTCGCTCTTGGCAAATACTGCCTGTGCCTCCACGTTGTGCAGCAGCGCTCTGTATCTTTCCTCGTGGTGTTTTTCAATGGCGGCAACGGCACGGAATTTGGCTGCAAGAGCAGGGAAACCCTCTGCCTCTGCATCCTTGGCAAATCCTTCGTACATATCGGTCCATTCATAGTTCTCACCGTCAGCGGCTGCACCCAGGTTTTGCGCGGTCGAACCGATGCCGTTCAACTCTTTGAACCACAGTTTGGCATGTTCCTTTTCATTGTCGGCCGTCTTTTGGAACAGGGCGGCAATCTGTTCGTATCCTTCTTTTTTGGCTACGGAAGAAAAATACGTGTACTTGTTTCTTGCCTGCGATTCGCCGGCAAAAGCGGCTTCCAAATTCTTTTCGGTTTTGGTTCCTGCATACGGATTGGCTTTTACTTCCTTGATTTCTTCGAGTTTGTCACCCTTTTGCTTGCAGCGGGGGCAAACGGCTTCGACACCGTCTTCTACGGCAAATATTTCGCCGCATACTTTGCATTTGTACGTTTTCATTTTCTTTTCCTCTTTCATTTCATTATTTGGTATCATTTGTAACAACTTTTTCGCGGTGTCAACGGGGAATCCCGCCGGCGCGTCGGCAATCAACTCTTCTAAGAGTTTGTGCGCGTTATCACTTTGCGGGAGCATATACCCGGCTTCACGCAGGATGTCTTCCGCCACGAGCCGCTCGGATTTGGCCATGGCAGTCATCAAACGGTACAGGCCGTCTTGGACTGCGGTTTCGGCAATCTGCCTTGCCGTTTGTTCACCTTTGGCTTTAGAGGCGGAAAGCCGGTGCAAAGCTGCGGTGACCGCCTCGGTTTTGGGCTGCTGCACGGGGTATTCCGCGGGAACCATACTGATGGCTTTGCTCGGACAGGCGTCGGCGCACAGGCCGCAGCCGGTGCATTTGGTGACGTCAATGATACTGTTCTCGGTATCGGTTGCACCGACGGGGCAAACGTAAAGACACAAACAATCCTTCGTGCACAGACGAAGATTTCTGACAGCAATTTTTTTCATGTTTACGCTCTCCCTGTGATTTTTTCAAATTTCCATGACGGCACTTTGCACACCGGGCAAAGGTCGGGCGCTTTTTCACCGATATAGATAAAACCGCAAACGGTGCAAACCCAAACTTCCATACCCTGCAGCATGGTTTCGCCTTCGGCTTTGTATCGTTCTGCAAGGCTGTACATCATACGGGTGACTTTATCGCCCCATACGCAAATGCGCTGTGCACCGCGGTCTTGGTTTTCCTGTGCCGTGGATTTGGCGTTTGGATAGTATTCCTCAACGTCTGCTCTCAGCAGCGCAATAAGGGAATCCATAGATGCATCGCTCACGTCGGGCATTGCCGCCGTAAAGAAATCGGCAATTTCACGGAACAGTTTGGATTCCTCGGGCTTGTACTGTTTTTCGCAACCGCGCGCCAAATTAGTAAAGAGCGCTGCAAGCTGGCCTGCGGACAGCTTTTGCATATCTTCGTCCAATCGGACGGCTGCTTTTGCCGGTGCCGGTTTCTTCACGTCCGTGTCAAGCGGCTCGAATGCCGATTTCGGCGCACCGCAAAGCGGACATTTCCAGGAATCGGGCAGGTCGGTGAAGGGGACTTTTTCTTTTGCGTCGTCATAGACGTAACCGCAAATGCTGCATTTGTACTGCATACGTTTCGCCTCTCAATCCTGTGTTTGGCTGAATGATTCTTTATCTACACCGCAAACGGGGCAGACGTAATCATCGGGGAGATCTTCAAACTTGGTGCCGGGTGCAATCCCGTTGTCAGGGTCGCCGACGGCTTCGTCGTACACCCATTCGCAAACGTCACATACGTACTTCATTTCTTCTTCCTTTCATTTTAACGTTTTTGTTAAACCATCATTTTCGATACCTATCGATTATATTATATTATACGACAGTTTGATTTTCAATACTGTAACTGAGTCACAAATAATATTTTGTATCAATAGCGCGTGCTGCATCTTTTTTACAAACAAAAATATCCGCCCTTTCGGACGGATATTGTGGGTTGAGTGTGTTTTATTTCGGCAAAGAACCGGTTTCAAGCCAGGTCAAAATATCGTTGGCGCACTGATGCGGCATTTCAAACTGAATGTTGTGACCGATGCCCACGTAGTTGACGTAGCTGTTTGCGTCCACGTGGAAAATGTTACACAATTCTTCTTGGTACTGCGTCGGTGCCATGGTGTCGTCATCCCCGTGCAGAATCAAAACGGGAATACTGTCGTCAATTTGGGAATACAGTTCCGTCATATCCGCAGCCACCAAACCCAGCATAATATTCTTCCATGCCTTTTTGGACAGGACCTGCGCTTCTTTTTTCATATTGGCCAGGAACGTATCGAATACGCCGGCAAATTCTTCTTCATGCAGAATGGTTGCATACCAGTTATCCATAAACGCGTCGGACGGGTGACCATCTTCCGCAAGCGGTTCCACGTACGCCGCATATGCCGGCATCAGCGCCGCGTCTTGGTATCCCTTGAGCGGAAGGGAACTGACCAAAACGATTTTGTCGCATCTTTCCGGGAACATGACACTGAAGCACTGCACCGTGTAGCTGCCCAGGGAATGACCGACCAAAGTCGCCTTGTCAATGCCCATGGCGTCAAAGAAGGCCTTCATATCCGTGGCGTACGTGAATGGCGTGTAAAAACCGTCGGGCGCGTCACTCTTTCCCATGCCTCTCAAATCGGGCAGGTAGACGTGATACCCCGCTGCCGCAAAATACGGTGCGGCCATACTCCACGAGCGGGAGTTGTCCGTCATGCCGTGCTGCAGAATCACAACGGGGCCGTCGGGGTTGCCCATTTCAACGTAGGCCATTTTAATGCCCGTAGATAACGTAACGAACTGTTTGGCGTCTGCCCATTCTTCCTGGGAGATCGTCGCGGGGAGTTCTTTTTTGCCGGAGTTGGTATTGCCGCATCCGACGAGTGCTGCAGTGCACAGAACAACGGCCAGTAATAAACAAATGATTTTTTTCATGTTTTAGTCCTTTTGTATGGTTAATTTCAAATAATTATACAGCATGCCCGTCCAAAAATCAACCCCGGACCGGTGTTTCAATGATGGATAACCAGTGTGGAATAATGAAGTCTATTTAAAAGCAAAAACAAAAATGAAAGAAAAATGGAAAGTATATTTAACATTTCGTCAAGATGGTGTAACAATCCAAGAAAAAAGGACACACGGAATGCCGCCTGTGTGATAATACGCAGTGTAGCCAAACAAAACTACCCGCCCTGTGGGGCGGGTAGTTTTGTTTGGCTGTTACGGTCTTAAAAGATGCTTATCGGTTTTTTTGACCAATCTTGCACGTGAATTTTAGTAGTTTTGCGAGCATTCCCGTCGAGTATAAAATGCCGAGGACCATCGTCATCATGGAAGAGCCGAGAACGAATCCGGAAGCATATTCCATAAACTCGGTTGGAACGGTTTCAAATACTCTCATAAAAAAATATATGAGCTGGAACAAAAATCCAAACGCGAAGCAAACGAGAGACGCTCTCGCTGCGCGCTTTTTTGATTCTTTTTCGTACTCTGCCACTTCCTTGACCGTTTCTTTCGTTTTTTCATCCATCATTTCTTTTTTCCTTTCTCCGATTAACATGTCACGAAGATCGACGTCAAAAAAGTCCGCCATATCTATGAGGACGTCAATATCGGGTAAGTTCGCTCCCGTTTCCCAACGGGACACGGTTCGACGGGAAACGTTGAACCTTTCGGCAAACTCCTCTTGGGAAAGATTCTTTTCCTTCCGTAGTTCTTTGATAAAACATCCCATTTTGATCAGATTCATAAGGCATCGACCTCCTTGCGGTTTTAGTGTAGCAAAAACGGGGAAAAAAGAAAAGGACACAAAACGAGCAAATGCGATTTTTTTGAGATGGGACACACGTTGTCTCATCTTTTTTGAGTGTGCAACCTAAATAAAAATAAAAAATAAATGCAATCAATGCATGGCTTTCAAATTGGTGTCGATAAACTCGAAAAACGGTTTCTTTTTTCAATATATGGTATCTTTCGCGTACCATATGCTAAACATATAATAATATATTATTTGTCCACTGTCAATAGCGCATCCGGCAAAAACCGGAATGCCGCTTACACGGGATTTGGTACGACGCATTCAAACAAAATTTTGACGGGAGCAGGTTAAAATGCATCATCACCCAGAATGCCGCCAGTGGCGGTAATTCGCTCACTCTACGGGAACCCCCAAAAACTCGCAAACTCGTTTTGGGGAACCCCTACTTCGCCTTGCAAGCAAGCTTGCAGATCTTCGAGTGGCGAATGCGAACTGGATCCTGCACGCAAAGCGTGCAGGGCCAGTCCGATGAAGGTGGGGACGGCAAAAAAGAACAGGTACGCGAATGCGTAAAAATGACAAACACCCAGAATGCCGCCGGTGGCGGCAATTCGCACGCCTGACCGCTGGTGAGCAAGCTCCCCGACGGTCTTGGCGGCGAATGCGAACTGGATCCTGCACGCAAAGCGTGCAGGGCCAGTCCGATGAAGGTGGGGACGGCAAAAAAGAACAGGTACGCGAATGCGTA
>DCGU01000057.1 GCA_002315325.1 Clostridiales bacterium UBA1770 | reverse complement strand
TTAGCGCAATTGTTCATACGCTGGCTGTGGTGAAGCGTGTTGGTATGATGAACTCCTTCCACCGGCAAAGCCGGTCCCCCTGTGACGCACAAAGTGTGTCAAATGAAGTCGCCCTACGGGCTAATGAAGGAATGAAGACGCTGCGCTAATGAAGAAATGAAAATAGGAGAACGAGAGAAACGAGGCGACTTCGCTTCATGCGAGCGCAGCGAGTGCTTCATGGCGGCTTTGCCGCTGCTTCATGCGAGCGCAGCGAGTGCTTCATTTGTGCCATAGGCACAGTTCCACCGCCCTACGAATAATCCTTTATTTGCAGGCTGGAATAACGCTTTATATAAGAATGAACTCCTTCCACCACCTTCGATGGTTACGCGCAAGCGCTATCATATTCGCTTGCTCACTAAACGTGAGCACCGCAAGCGGCTGTTCTTTACGAGGGCGACAGCTCGCATAGAAAGCGAAGCGAACATGCTACGCGAAGCGTATACACTTCTACACAAGGCGGCCTACGGTTAGCGCATGTGATTGTGCGATGGTTGGGATGAAGTGCATTTGTATGGGGAACTCCTTCCACCGCCAAAGGCGGTCCCCCTTCCCCGAGGAGACGGCTTTTTAGGTTCATTGCCCAGGGGGAGGGGAACTCCTTCAGTCACGCTACGCGTGCCAGCTCCCTCCCGGAGGGAGCCTTGGGGAAGAAAATTGCTTCCCGGGGCTGCTTTCAGCATCCCCCATGCTCTGCCTATGGCAGATCACGCCTTCGCCAAGATTTTGTACAAAATCTTGCGAAGGTCGGCGTGAACGGTGCCGAAGGCGTAGCCGCAGTTCAGCACGCTTTGCATATAGGTCAGGGCGACGCGGTTGACAGGGTCAACGAGAGCAAATGAGCCGGCGGCACCGTCCCAACCGAACTCGCCAAAAGCGGAGTACGTGAGAATCGGGTCAATCGCGGTGCGTACGCCCAGGGCGTAGCCGTACCCAACACGGTGCCAGCCCTCCCAGTCGGCCTTGGGACCGGGGGCAGTCTGCTGATTGGTGGACCACAGTTTGATGGTTTCGGGTTTTAACAGCCAAGATCCGTCCGGCAGCTGACCGTTCATCGACAGTACCTCGGGCAGGCGCATATAGGCGTCGCAGGTACCGGTAAGCCCTGCACCGCCGCTGTCGTACTCGGAGGAGAAGATAAAGATATTGCCGTCGTCGGTCACCTTGGCGGTGTGTTTATCATTGTCGTAAACGTAATGGGCCGCCACGTTTTCGGGATTCCAAAGGTCGGCACGGTGATAGGCCAGTTCCCCGATGCCGAGCGGGGCGAAGATATTCTTTTTGACGAAGTCACGCAGTTTTAAACCCGATACCACCTCGATAACGGCACCCAGGACGTCGTGGCCGAGGCTGTACTTCATATGCGTGCCGGGCTCGAAGTTGAGCGGCCGTTTGGCAAGCCCTTCGATAATCTGTTGCGTCGTCGCCTTATCGCCGTACTTTTCAACGACGTCGCGAATTTCTTTGCAGCCAATCTCGTAATCAAAGCCGCCCTGCATGGCCATCAAATGCCGCACGGTCAGGGTACTCTGCGCAGGTTTGGGACCCTGTGCGGTTTGTACCGTCACGTCAGCAAATACCGGCAGCCACTTGGCAACGGGATCGTCCAGGTTCATGGCACCGCGTTCGATCAGCATCATAGCGGCACAGGTCGTATAGAGTTTGGACATAGAGTACAAATCGTATGCCGTTGACGCCGAGGTTCTGTGTATCAGTTCTTTATCGTCAAAGCCGTAGCTGCCCTCGAAGACGCGTTTCCCTGCCACGGAAACGGCGACGGACGCACCGGGAATGCCGTGATGCTGCAGGGAATCCACGTAATTGCCGAGTTCGGAAAAATCGTATTTTGCCATTGTTTTTGTCCTCTTATTCGTTTTTTATCGTCTTTCAGTACAAAGTGCGATTAACTCGTTGACGTCCGCCGTGGCCAGGCATTCCACGGTATCCGACGCACCGTAATAGAGTTTCACTTCGCCGTCCGGTTCCAAAATCATGCCGCCCGGGAAAATGACGTTGGTGCGGAAGCCCTCGTCCGTTTCCATCGGCAGCTCGGGTGCCAGCAGCGGCGTTTTGCACATACCGACAACTTTCGACGGGTCTTCCAAATCCAGCAGCATAATGCCGGCCGTGTAGCGTTTGGTCCACTTCTTTTCCCAGCCGCCCTTGCCGCGGTTCTCATCGCGGTCCACGGCGTGGAAGGTGGTCAGCCAGCCTTTGGGCGTTTTGACGGGCGGTGCGGCGGGGCCGATTTTATCGTCGGCGTAGGGGACGTCCTCCACACCGAGTACCAGTTTATTATTGCCCCAGAAGCGCAGGTCGGGCGACTGGCTGAACCAGATATCGAAGCGGTCGCGGCCGCGGCTGTAGACCGGCATGGGGCGTTCCAAACGAGTATACAATCCGCCGATTTTTTCCGGGAACAGTACCATATTGCGGTCGTCCGGGATGGAAGTCGACAGGATTTCATAGCTTTCAAAATCATCGCTGACGCGGGCGATACAGCCAAGCACGCCGTGATTCGTATCCGTCGCCATACACAGATAAGGGTGACCATCCAAAATGGTCAGGCGCGGGTCGTACAGGCGGCGGATCTCCTGCCCCAAGCCGTTGGGATAGTCGGCCAGCGGGATTTTTTTCACCTGCCAGTTGTCGATGCCGTTATCGCTGTAGGCAACGCCGACAGAGGTGCCGGCAAAATGCGTGCCGGCGGCAAACTTTTCTTCATCAGTGCCGTAATCGTTACGGAACACCATCACGTATTTGCCGTTATATTTCTGCACGCCGGCATTAAAAATGAGCGACGCCGGGTACGGCATATCGTCCTTGGTTAAAATCGGCGTGGGACGTTTGACGATACAGGGAGCGGAAAAAAGTTCGGGATAAAGTTTCGGCATAACGTAAACCTCTCTTTCAAATTGTCACAGTCAGGCCGTCGTAGGCGACGGTAAAGAAATCGCCGGCGGCAGCCACGGTCTTTTCGTAATCGTCGTGCAGCGTTTGCGCCATATGCGACGCATACACGCGGCTGCGCTCGTCCAGAATACCGAAGGTACGCATGGACGGAATCATCATTTTGAGCATAGGGATGCTGTTATGCTCCGCCAGGCGGTAGTCGCCGATATAGTCGCCGACGGTGCAGTCCAGCACGGCCGTATCGACTTTTTTGTTTTCCAAATAGTAGTAGGTATCGTTCATAAACCAGGCGCCGTCCAGGGCGTAGAGCAGCTTTTTGCCCTGCTCTTCCAACAGCAGCCATTGCGGCGTGGCCTTTTGGTCGTGAATGGCGGACAGGCCCGTGACGGACAACGTATCCGTAACGGCGTACGTCGTGAACAATTTCATACGGTGCAGTACGACACCGGGGATATCCGGGAAGGCCGCATCTTCGCGCACCCAAACGTGCAGCGGCGCTCTCCGCTCTGCCGCGCCGGCAACGGCAGCGACGTTATCCCGATTGAAGTGATCACTGTGCAGGTGGGTACAGAACAGGTTATCGATATCACGCAAAGCCACACCGGCAACGCGCAATGCGTCGATTGCGTGCGGTCCGCAGTCGATGAGATTGTGCCCGTCGATGATCGCGCAGGAAGCGCGGCGCAGTTCCGTATCAAAAACGTCCTTGCGTTCGGTTTTTAAAAGCGGCGAAAAGTCGGCCGCACAGGTGCCTAGAAATTGCAACGTGTTCATGGTTAGCTTTTTCACTCTCCGTTTAATGATGATACCATTATATCACAAAACGGGATAATACATATAATTATTTCTACAGCAAATCGGCAGCGTTTTTCTGCGGACGTAAAACGCGGGGCCGCATTCAGCAGCCCCGCGTCTTAATTATTGCAATAATGACAGTAAAGCACCGTCAATAATGGTATTTTTTACGTTTGGCAATCAGGAATCCGCCGCCTAAAATCAGCGACAGGGACTCGGCAATCACCGTCGAATACCATATACCGTCAATGTCGAAAATAAGCGGCAGCACCAGCACGGCAAGGCTTTCAAACACAAGCGTGCGGACAAACGAGATAATGGCGGACGTCACGCCGTCGTTCATGGCAGTAAAGAAACCGGAGGCAAAAATGCCGAAACCGATAAAGGCGAAGGACAATGCGAAAATGCGGAACCCGCGCACGGTTAACGCCGTCAGCGCCGCATCGTAGCCCACGAACATCTTGGCAAACGGCACGGCAAACACCTCGCCCAGCAGCACCATGGCAAGGCCTGACGAGGCGATGAAAAACAGGCTTTTGCGCAGCACGGCTTTCAGTTCCGTATAATTTTGTGCGCCGTCATTATACCCGAAGATGGGAGCGGTCCCCATGGAATAACCGACGAAAATCGCGGTGAATATCATACTGACGTACATCATAAAGCCGTACGCAGACACGCCGTCCTCGCCGGCGTATTTCATCAGCTGGATATTGAACAGCACACCGACAACGCTCATGGAAATACTGTTCATAAACTCGGAAGAGCCGTTGGTGCACGCCCTTATAAGAGCGCACCCGTCAAACTGCGTTTTGCACAACCGCAAAAGGCTGCCGTTCTTTTTGGAAAAATAAATCAAGGGAATGATACCGCCGGCCGACTGGCTGACGGCAGACGCAACCGCCGCACCGAGCAATTTATATTCTTGGGGCAGCAAAATGCAAAGGACGGCATCCAATATCATATTGAGTACCCCGGCAATCATCGTCACGCGGAACCCGAGGACCGGTTTTTCCGCCACCGGGAAAAAGCTCATAAAAATGACCTGCAAAATAAACATAGGGGTGGCGGCAAACAAAACGCGCGCATAAAGAATGCAATGTTCCAACAGTTCGCCCTCGGCGCCGAGTGCCATAGCAATCGGACGCGCGAAAATTTCACCGAGTGCGCAAATGACAATACCAAGCGCCAGCGTGAAATAAATAAAGAGGGAAAAATAACGGTTGGCTTTTTCCCTGTCCCCTTCCCCGATGGTTTTGGCCACCACCGCCGTGCCGCCGCTGCCGAACATAAAACCGACGGTATTGAGGATCATAATAATCGGCATGATCAGGTTGACTGCCGCAAAGGCCGTTTTCCCGGCATAGTTGGAAACGAAATACCCGTCCACGATGCTGTATATCGAGGTAAAGATCATCATGGCTATGGACGGCAGCGTAAACCGCAGGAGTCTAGCGTAGGTAAAATGATCCGATAATTGTATTTTTACCGTTGTTACTGCGCTCAACGAATACCCCCGTTTTAGGCGGAATCCCGCCGTCATTTTCAAACAAAAAAACTCGAACCCAGGGACCCGACTGTTCCTAACTCCGAGCTCACGCAACGTCATCTCCGACAGGCTGCTTATGCCCAACGCTGCAGCGTACTATCCTGTGATGACCTATTGATTTTTATCAAACCGACGGTATTATACCATACTTGCCACGCAAACGCAAGGCATACGCGTCGGGCACTTTCGTCGTTGCGTATAATGGGAAGAAACGGGGGAAACGTTGCAACAATCATTTCAGTCAGATTAAAAGTGCAAATAATTCACCGATTTTGTTACCAAAAAGTGCAAATAATTCGTTAACAATATTGCTTTTTTGTGCAAGTTATGTCATAATAGTATCAGTCAGACGAAAAGGAGGCGCTTTTATGATTCGTAATGCAACACAAAAACTGATTGCTTGGAATCAAGATAAGAACCGAAAACCCTTAATTGTTTGGGGGGCACGACAGGTCGGAAAAACTTTTCTTGTCAAAGATATTTTTGCCGAAACCTATTACAAAGGCAATTATATTTATATTGATTGTAAAATCGAAGATGAAATCACTCGCTTTTGTTCCGAGACTGCAAACGTTGCAAAAATCATTGAATACATTTCGCTGCGTATGGGACGACAAATTAACGAAAAAACGCTTCTGATTTTTGACGAGGTTCAGGAATGCCCCAACATTATTTCTGCTCTTAAATACTTTTGTCAAGACTATCGCTCCATTCCTGTGATTGTAACGGGTTCAATGGTTCGTATCAAGCTCCAACGTGAAACGCACAAGCGCGGTGTTTCAACCGGTGAGAAATTTTTGTTTCCCGTTGGTAAAATAAATCAAATCACTATATTTCCGATGACGTTTGATGAATTTCTTCACAACACGAACCCCATATTGTTTGAGGCGGTGAGGACGGCATACGAACACAAAACACCTTTATCTTTTGACATCCACGAACTTACTATGGACCAGGTTTATCGGTATCTTATGATTGGCGGAATGCCGGAAGCAGTAGAAGCTTATTTGGCAGATAAAAACCTGCTATCCTCTCGAAGTATTCTAACCGAGCTCTATGACAATTATCTTTCGGATATGTCATTGTATCAAGCAAGCCATGAAGCCGTTCTGCGTTCCAGAACGTTATTCACGAATATTTTCAAAGAACTAAGCAAAGAATCGAAAAATTTTGTGCCCGGCGCGTTAATAGAAGGCAGTAAAACAAGAGACTTTGCCACGTCAGTACAATGGTTGACAATGGCACACGTTGTCAATCAATCTTTCCGATTAAAAGAGCACGTTACACTCCCACTAATGCCGGACAATGACAGCTATTTCCGCCTATTCTTGGGAGACATCGGCATGTTTTCGTACCAAAGCGGAATCAATGCGGCATCATTTGTCTCCAAAGAAAGAGAGAATACTCTTTCCGGCATTTTCTTTGAAAATTTTGTTGCAAACGAATTGGCGGCAAAAGGAATCAATCTTTTCTATTGGTGCGGAAAAGCCGATTCGGAACTTGAATTTATTGTGGAATCCAATAACAAACTCTATCCTATTGATGCCAAAAAAAGTAAAGGAACCCTCAATTCTTTAAAAAAGTTTTCCGATCACAATCATTTTGAATATGCTATTAAAATATCCGGAAACAATTTTGGATATGACGAAAACCAAAGGCTGTTGACCGTTCCGTTTTATTTTGTTTCTTTTCTTTCAACCGACCTTGCAGCGGGTACAATGCCCTCATTCTAATTATTTGATACATAACGTGCCTCATTTTGTATCTTGCGCACAACCGTTCTCACAACCGGAAAAAGCAGTCGAACGTCGGCTGCTTTTTTGCATAATATGCAGGGTACACTGTTTGAATCGTATTCCAAAGAAAATGCAAATAGTGCCTTATCGTCCGACCACCCAAAGTTCTCCACAGACAAAAAGAAAAAGAAAGTGCCGAAAAACCTTGACAAGTGCCCCTATCGGTGGTATAATAGGCAACGCGAACCGAAAAAAGCGAGATTTTAATCGGTCGTCGCGGTTCGCCGGAATGGCGGAATTGGCAGACGCCCGGGACTTAAAATC
>DCGU01000045.1:5180-18769 GCA_002315325.1 Clostridiales bacterium UBA1770 | reverse complement strand
TACACAAGGGAGCCTACGGGGAGAACTCCTTCCGTCATTGCTATCGCAATGCCACCGTCTCACTGCGGTTCGGTCACGGTTGGGCTCTAACAGTCCACCGGACTGTTATTCACTTCCCAACCGCCGCTTCGCTACCCGGCGGTGGAGGCTTTGAAAAGTTCAGAGCCACGGCGGAGAGAACGGGGGAACGGCGGCGGGCGATAAACAACCCGCCCTACGATTAGCGTGGGTTATCGTGCGATGATTGAAATGAGATGGATTTGTATGATGGACTCCTTCAGTCGCCTACGGCGCCAGCTGCGTCCCCCGAAGGGATATGCCTCAAGAAGGAGCCTTTTTAGGTTCAAATTACCAGAGGAACAATCCCTCAGTCTGCCTAATCCGGCAGACAGCTCCCTTTACACAAGGGAGCCTACGAGGGGAACGGTTTTCCCCACTCTGCCTATGGCAGAGTGCCGAAAAAAGTACAGCGTTAAAGCTGTACTTTTTTCGCCATAATTATCTCATCCGGGTTGTTTCCCACAACGTCGAGGTTTTCGGCGTAGATCAATTCCGCCTGTGGGATGCCGAACATCCCTGTGCACAAAGCCTTGACGTAACCGTAGCCGAATTCCGGGTACAGGTAGGGTCCGCCGGACGTGGAAACGTACCACAGTTTTTTCGCACGGCACAATCCCTGCGGGACGCCGTTTTCGCTATAGCGGAAGGTGACGCCGACGACGGAAACAAGTTCCAAATACCGTTTGAGCAATGCCGGGAAGGACAGGTCCCAATAGGGTGCGGCGATGACAATCTCGTCGGCTGCGGCAAACTGTACGGCGTACTGCAGCAGCGGTGCATCGAGATTACCGGCATACGCGTGATTGGCACGTTCCATTATTTTGGCCTCGGTCAGGGTCGGCAGGTCTGCCTTTTCCAGACGGACCTCGGCATCGGCGCCGCCGATTTTATCCAGCAGGGCCCGTGCCAATATCTCGGTGCGGGAAGTATTCCGAACGCAGGCATTGATAAATAACGTCATATCGGTCACCTCTGAATGATAAAAAGAGAGTTTTTTCGCATTTTGAATATACGAGGGGAGGCATGGTTAAAGCGTTTTCTCGCGGGTTGAAATGAGACGTATCTGTATGATGGACTCCTTCAGTCGCCTACGGCGCCAGCTGCGTCCCCCGAAGGGATATGCCTCCCCGATGGAGGCTAGGAGAACGGAACGTTTTTCCCAATCTGCCTAACGGCATCTTGTGTCTGCTTGTTACACAAGCCGACTTACAAATTCCACTACCGGTGTCGGATCTTCCAGTGAATGCGGGTGATGGTCGCAGCCGGGCTTGACGATGACAGTGATGGGGGCGCCGGCCTTTTCATAGGCGGCCTGCATCACGGCACCGTTTTCCACGAACGGCACGACGGCGTCGCTGTCGCCCGCCACCAAAATGACGGGGATCTTAGTTGCAATCAGGGCGTCCAGGTTATCGATGGGGGCGCCTTTATAATGCAGCACGTCCTGCACCGTGGACAGGCCCAGCACGCGCTTTTTGCAATCCTCCCATTCGTCGGGGGAGCCGCAGCCCAATCCCAAGCCAGCCGGCCAGCTCTTTAGGTCCAGCACAGGTGCGTCGAGGTACAGGCAGGCAACGTCATCGGGGTATGCCAGTGCATAATTGCAGGCGTAAAGCCCGCCGCGGGAAAAGCCGAACAGCGAGGCCTTTTTTGACAGGGCATATTTTTCGGTGATAAAGTCACGGAAGCGTTTGAACACGGCGATGGAACGCGGGCTGCCGTATTCGTCGGACACGCTGCAGTATACCACGTGGTAGCCGCGCGCCAGCAGGGCCATATCCACCTGGTTAAAGGCGTACAAAAACTCGGTGCGCCATACGTAAGGGGAACCCTTGGCGGGTTGGTCCGGCACGATGACGGTGCAATCGTGCCCCTCAAATTGGAATTCAATCGTTTGCGGCATTTTTCAGCACTACTTTTTCGCTGTTTCTGAAATACAGCCAATACGTAACGGAACAAACCAGGAAGCCGGCGGCGCCGACAATCAGCAACACAGCCGTCGGTACCTGCCATTTGAGCAGAATGCCGAAGACGGCCGTGGCGGCGGCACTGCCCATGTTCAACAAAATCATACGCCAGGTATTGAACGGGCTGATGATATCCGAGGGGACATTTTGGTAAATCAGGTCAGGGATGGCATTGCCCGTAATAATCTGCCCCGTCATAGCGACGGTGAAGCAGATGAAGAAGACAATCTTGCTGCCGGACAGGAATGCCGGGAATACCAAGCAGAAGGCCAAAGCACCGGCCAGGGCCGTGCCGGGACGCTTCAGTAATTTGGTCATGGGCAGGTAGAGCACGTTGGCAGCCATCGTACTTGCGGCAGTCAGCGTGGCAATGATGGCGCACTCGGTGTCGCTGAGCAGGCCGTTGCCGACGGCAATCAGCGCCGTCAATCCCATCAGGGCGGAACCGGTGCTGCGGACAAAGTTGGGAACCAGCAGAATCAGGAAGGTCTTGTCTTTGAAGAGCGTCATCAGGGCCGCGAAGGAATTGCGCGTCTTTTCGGTAACGGGCACCTCGTGAATGACGCGCAGCAAACCGTTAATGACAGCGGCGGCAACCATAGCGGCGGCAGAAGCAAAGAAGACACCGACGGAAACGGTGCCGAAATCACCCTTGTTGTATAAGAAAGTGATCAAAATACCGACGAATATACCGATGAGTCCCGACATAATGCCGGACACCGAAATGTACATACCGTACTTATCCAGGTCGATGACCTCACACGGCAGTTTATACTCGAATATTGTCTTGATGCTGGCGGCCACCGTGGAGATGCCCGCTACGACAAGCAGCAGCACAAAGAACGTCTGTTCCGCAAACTGCTTGGCGACGAAAATCGTATAGAGCGCCGTACAGACGGCCTGTATGCCCATACAAACGGACAGCACGCGCGTCGTCTTTTTAACGCGGGCCGTGGCACCGGAGAACAATACCGACGCCGCGAAGGTGACGACGGTACCGAAGGCAACGTAAAAGCTGATATGGTCCTCACTCATGCCGTAGTGCAATAAGAACCCCTGGATGACGGAAGCGGCGGCCAGCGTGCCGGCTATGCTGAAGAAGAAGTCACGCAGCCATAATAAAAACAAGTTTCTTTTCATATTGGTCATTTTCAATACCTATTTCCAACGTTTTTTCTTTTTTCTTTATCCCAGCTCGGGGGTGTCGGTGAAGGTCACCACTGCGTCGGCACAACCGTCCGTCTCGAATACGACGATCTCATTGTCCCCTGCGTGCAGCATGGGGGCGGGACAGTACAGCGTTTTCTGGGGACCGGCGTCATTGTAGTAACGGCCGAGATTGAAGCCGTTGACGGCGACAAATCCGTGGTGGAAGCCGTCCAAACGGATAAATGTATCCGCCGGCGTTCCCTGCACCGTCAAGGTGCCGCGCAGGAAGGTCGCGTCGGATACGCCGCCATTGTGCGGTTGATAAGGTACGCGGGCAAGCTGTTCTTTCGTCATCTCCAGGGCATAGGTCTCCCAGGAAAAATGCTTTTGCTGGCCGAAACGGATACCGGTCATACCCTTGCGGTCCATCATTTGCGGACCGTAATTGATGCGGCCCATATTCTCACACAGGGCGGCAAACTGCACCGTCTGTCCGATCTTGCTGTTCACGCGGATTTCGTCGCGGCGGCGGTCACGCTCAATGAGCCCCGCACGCTTGCCGTCCAGCCAAACGACGACACGGTCGTTGGCGGCGTCATAATCCAGCATTTGGTTATCGTACATCGAATGCAGCGTCGCGGTATACAGCGTAAAGCCGAAGTTCTGCCCCAGGTCCTCCTGGAACAGCGGCACGGGGCCGACGATTTTGTCGGTCATACGGGGGGCGGCGTCCAAAAGGCTGCAGCTCTCGGTTAAACGTACCTTGCCGTAGGCGGCTTTCGGTGAATTCTTCGCCGTAACGGGCGGGAGTTTACCAAAGCGCTCCTCGATGGTTTTGCGGATTTCAAAATAGGTATCGGTCAGGTCGCCCGCCTCGGTCAAGGGGGCGCAGTAGTCGTAACTGGTGACCGTGGGACAATAGGTATTGTTATCAAAATTGGCACCGTTCATAAAACCGAAGTTGGTGCCGCCGTGGAACATATAGAAGTTGAGCGAGGCGTCGCAATCCAGCATATCGCGGAAGAGGCCCGCCACCTCTTTGCCGTCACGAACGTGGTGCTGTTCGTACCAATGGTCAAACCAGCCCACCCAATATTCGCCGCACATTTTGGGCTGATTGGGGCGGAACTGTTCCAGTTCGGCAAAGGCACCCTTGGGGTTGGAGCCGAAATTGGCCACGCAAAGGCGGTCCGGCAAGGTACCGCCGGAGAGCAGATAGGCACTCGGGCCGTCGCTGGTGTAGGTCAGCACGTCGACGCCCTCGTCGCGGTAGATTTGGTCCACGGCGCGCAGATAGTCCCCATCGTTGCCGAAGGAACCGTACTCGTTTTCAATCTGCACCATAAAGATATTGCCGCCGTTGCAGGACAGGTGGGGACGCAGTTGTGCAAACAATGCGTGGTAGTAGCGCTTCACCTTTTCCAGATATTCGGGACAGTTGCAGCGGATGGGCATCTTGTCGTAGGCCAGGAGCCACGCGGGGAGTCCCCCAAATTCCCATTCGGAACAGATATAGGGACCCGGACGCAGGATCATATAGAGACCCACCTTTTGCGCCTCGGCGGCGTAGGCGGCGACGTCCAGCATACCGTCAAAGTTAAACTGCCCCTCGTGCTCCTCGTGCAGGTTCCAGGGGGTGTAGGTCTCCACGGTGTTAAAGCCGCATTCCTTCAGTTTTAACAGGCGGTCGTGCCAATATTCCCGCGGGATGCGGAAGTAGTGCATGGCACCCGAAATAATGGTGAACAGCTTGCCGTCCAGCAAAAAGGTTTTTTCGTTATACGTTAAGGTACCCACGTGCCACCTCAAAAGTTCAAGGATTGGAGTTTGCGCATATAGTCAACGCGGGTTTGCGCTTCGGCAATCGTGCCGTTGTAAATCATGGAGAAGGACGCCTGCATCAGTTCGTTGTGCGCTTCGCAGACAAGCAGGTTCTTGATATGGCGGACCGTCTCGGCCCCCTCCTCACACATCTCGTCACGGTAGACGGCGTTGTGGGCGTAGCCGTGAATACCGTCCATGACGCACCAGGTGTCGAAGTAGGCGCGGATTTGCGCGGGGTCGGCAATAATGGCATTTAATGCGTCGAGATAGGCCAGAAAATGCGTTTTTTCGTTATCACGCAGCAGCTTGAGCTCGGCGTTGGAATAGACGTAGGGGTGGACCGCGAGGGACACCTTGTCGGCGGTGAACTCGACCTCGGACAGGTACCCGGTCGTCCAGTTGGGCGTCATTTCGCCGGGTTCATCCGGGAAATAGAAGTTGCCCATACTGTAAACGATGAGGCCGTCGCCGTAGTATTCGTAGCCCTGCGGGCAGTGGGTGTGCATGGCGATAACGGCCTTGGCGCCCAGGTCGATGAAGTGACGGTAGAGGTCGTTCTTCATGGGTGAGGGGAGCGGGTTGTGCTCGTTGCCGCCGTGGAAGTAAATCACGGGGATGCAGCCGGCGTCAAGCGCGGCACGGATGGCTTTGGTTACCAATCCCAAACGGTAGCCGGCGGCACCGACCTTTTCGTCGGTTGCAATGCCGAATTCGTTTTCGCAGACACCGATGACAGCCACAGTCAGGCCGTCCTTACGGAACAAGACGGGGCGGTAGGCCTGCGTTATATTCTTCCCTGCACCGAAGGTCAAAATGCCTGCAGATTCAAAGTCTGCCATGGTGGACAGCAGCGCCTCGTCACCATAGTCCCCGGCGTGGTTGTTGGCAAAGTTGAGCGCCGTCGGACCGATGGCCGTTAAGTAGGACTCCAGGTCCTTGGTGGCCAGGAGATTGGGCCCCGATTTGATAATCGGCGTCAGGGCCGCTTCGTCACCGAAGACGTTTTCCATATTGAGCACGCTGAAATCGGCCGCACGGAACAGCGGCAGTGCATCGCCGAATACGACCGCGGGATCGCGGATTTCGCCCCTGTGCTGTGACAGGTAGCCGATGGATACGTCGGCACCGAATAATACTTTCATGGTTTGCACCTCACAATATAAAACTTGGGCGTTAATTGTTTTCTTTGCGAATGGCGTTGGACAACCAACACAGCAGGATGCTGCCGACGGTGTTGCCGAGCACGGCGGCCAACTCGAACAGCAAAATAGACCACGTGTAATTGCCGCAGGCGCCGAAATAGAACATATCGGCGACGGAGTGTTCAAATCCCGCCAAAATGAAAACGGGAATGCAGAACAGGATGCCGATCGGCGTCTTTTTTTCTTTAAAGATATCCACGGCCAGGTACATTAAAAAGCCGCAGAAGATGGCACGTACAAAGGTGGAGAAAAACGTTTGCGTCAGTTTGGCCGCACAAAGCGTCGCAGCCTTGTCGCCCAGTGCCGGCAATACGGATCTGATCAAAACACCTAACAGGAACGTCACGACCAGGTTGCCGCACAGTCCCACGGCCAGCGCCGTGATATTCTTGCCGGAATGATCCGCGGCGGCATAACCGATTTTCCCGGTAAAGAGGTAGTACCCCATATAGCAAATGCAAATCAGGGCAACGGCGAACAGCACCGAACCCACCGTTTTGTTGTCGCAGGCGAGGAATACGCTGCCGCCGATGGCGATGCAGATGCCGGCACAAATAGAACCTATGATTGTTTTTTTCATTTTACCTCCTAGCGCCTGTGAAAAAGGCACAGATCGCAAAAAACAATTTGTGACGTATAAAATGCCATAAACCTGTTTATTTTGCGCTCTACTGATTATTATTTTCTGCGGATTATTTTTGACCTGACGGTCAAAATTTCCATTTTTATTATATGTTTTTTGCTATGAACGAAACCCGTCGACTGCCGTACACAGGTACGGCGACGCTAGGTTTTCGTCCATTCTGCACTCTTTTTCATGCGGCGAACCTTCTTTTCAAAAAGGGACCGCGCGCATTACAAAAGGCTATATTTTTCTATCCATGCTATGAGCAGGTTGACAATTCGATTTTGCTCGTCTAAAGTCAGTTCTCTGCCCTGCGGGACACGGTACCACTTTTCCAGACACCCGCGGCAGCAGCAGGCACAGCCGTGCATCGCCTTGAACACGGGATGCCCGTGCATCGGCGTTTGCTTGCCGTCGTTTTCGGGATAGGCCGGTGCCAGCTTGGTTCGCACGAAGTCCGCGGCGTGCCGCCGCATGACGTCCATGCCCTTTTCCTGTAAGTACGCCCGCTCCTTCACCGTTAAGTGAAACGACGAGCGGAACTTGGATTTGGACAACTTGTCCAGTGTTTCATTGATCGTTGCCATTGTCCGCCTTTCTACGTGGAGGGACCATAAGTCACCGAGCAGCATAAACCTTCTCTTTCAGCCGCGAGCAGCGCCGCGTGCACGTATGTGCAATCAATATTAGTTCAGTTTATATTATACGATTATATAAGCTGCGGTGTCAACAAGAAAAATGACGGCAAAAAGGAAATCACGCTTTTTACCTGTATAATAAATTGCTACAGGCAGAATTAGCGCACATAACCACTTGGCAAAACCATTGTTATGAAGTATAATTAGACTGTAGAATTATATCTATATCAATAAGGAGAATCATCATGGCCAACAATACGCAAGACAGAGACAACCTCTTTAAGACAATCTATAAGATTGCCACCGACCTGGTCCACGCCGGGCACGTTTCGGAATGGGATTTCAAATCCTACGTACTGGGCACCATGTTTTACCGCTACATTTCGGAGAACCTGACTAAATATATCAACGACGGTGAGCACGCTGCCGGCAATCAAACGTTCGACTATACCAAAATGTCGGACAGAGACGCTGAAGAAGCGCGGCAGGGGTTAATTGAAGAAAAAGGTTTCTTCATTCTGCCGTCGGAACTGTTTTGCAACGTTCGGGCAAAGGCAACCGATGATGAAAATCTAAACGAAACGCTGGAAAAAGTTTTCCGCAATATTGAAAACTCCGCCAAGGGCAGTTCGTCCGAGTCGGATTTCGCAGGGCTTTTTGACGATTTTGACGTCAACAGTAAATCCATCGGTGAAACCGTTGCCAAACGCAACAAAGTATTGGTTGAACTGTTGAACGGCGTGGCCGAGATGCCGCTGTTTTCTACTGAAGGCGTCAAGGCAGACCTGTTCGGTGATGCCTACGAATACCTCATGGGTATGTACGCTGCCAACGCCGGCAAAAAAGGCGGCCAATATTTCACACCGGCAGACGTGTCGGAACTGCTGGCGCGCCTTGGCACCATCGGCAAAAAGCGTATCAATAAAGTATATGACCCGGCTTGCGGTTCAGGGTCCTTGCTTTTGAAAGTGGAAAAGGTGCTGGGCAAAGAGAATATCACGCAGGGGTTCTATGGACAGGAAATCGACCTGACCACGTATAACTTGTGCCGTATCAATATGTTTTTGCACAATATCGATTTTGATAAGTTCAGCATCGTACGTGAGGACACACTGCTCTCCCCCATGCACTGGGATGACCAGCCCTTTGAACTGATTGTATCCAACCCGCCCTTTGCAGTACCGTGGGAAGGTGACAGCAATCCTATTCTCATCAACGACCCCCGTTTTGCACCAGCCGGTGTTTTGGCACCGCAATCCAAAGGTGATATGGCCTTTATTATGCATTCCCTATCTTGGTTGGCATCCAATGGTACGGCCGCCATCGTATGTTTCCCCGGCATTATGTATCGTGGCGGTGCGGAGCAGAAAATCCGTCAATATCTAATTGATAATAACTTTGTGGATGCCATCATCCAGCTCCCTGCCAATTTGTTTTTGAACGTCACCATTTCGGTTGCAATTATGCTGCTCAAGAAGAACAAAACAGACAACACCGTATTGTTTGTTGACGCATCCAATGAGTGCATCAAAGTAACGAAAAATAACCGATTGACACCCGAGAATATTGCAATAATTGTGGAAACCGTGGCCAATCACGCTGAAGTGGAACATTTCTGCCACGTGGCACGGTTTGATGAAATCAAGGGCAACGACTATAACCTTTCCGTGTCGACCTACGTGGAGCAGGAAGATACCCGCGAAAAGGTGGATATTGATAAGCTCAACGCCGAGATTGCCGAAATCGTGGCCAAAGAAGACGCGCTGCGCAAAGAGATTGATAAAATCATTGCGGAAATCGAGGTGGAATAAATGTCTAAACTCGATGAGCTGATAAAAGACCTTTGCCCGAATGGGGTGGAGTTTTCCACTGTTGGTGAAATATTAGGAGTAAATCGAGGAAGAAGACTAACCAAAAGTCAACTAACTGACGATGGTTTGTATTATGTTTTCCACGGTTCAAAAGATGCCCCTTTAGGATTGTATACTGATTATAATGTTGAGGGTGATACTGTAATTGTTGTCAATACTGGAGCAATTGGTGGCGTCAAATATTGTAAAGATAATTTTTGGTGTTCAGATGGTAGTTTTTGGCTTGGTCATTCTCCAAAAATGATAAATAAATTCGTTTATTACTATGTTGTGCAATTTGAAGATTATTTTTACAGTCAAAAGAGAACAGGCGGAGTTCCGACAATAGATAGAGATACTGTTTCAACTTTATCCATCCCCGTCCCGCCGTTGCCCGTTCAGCGTGAAATTGTCCGTATTTTGGACAATTTCACGGAGCTTACAGCGGAGCTTACAGCGGAGCTTACAGCGAGAAAGAAACAGTATGAATATTATAGGGATGATCTTTTGCATTTTGGTCCAGACGTACCAATGGTGAAACTGGGCGATTTTGCCACAATAGTGCGCGGTGGTAATTTTCAAAAGAAAGATTTTGTCGAAAAAGGAAAGCCTTGTATTCATTACGGTCAAATGTATACGCATTTCGGTATTCACACTGAAGAAACATTGACCTATGTTTCAAATGACACTTTTGAAAAATCAAAGCAAGCCGTCAGTGGTGATATTGTTATGGCCGTGACCAGCGAAAACGTTGAAGACGTATGTTCTTGTGTCGCTTGGTTGGGTTCAGAGCCGATCGCCGTTAGTGGACACACCGCAATCATTCACCATAATCAAAATGCAAAATATCTTTCTTATTGGTTCCATTCACAAGGATTTTACAATCAAAAAACCAAGCTTGCACATGGCACAAAGGTTATTGAGGTGACTCCGGACAAAATGAAAGATATTTTGGTTCCTTTACCTGCTCTTTCTGAACAGGAGCGTATAGTATCTATTCTTGACCGTTTTGATACACTTTGCAACGACATCACCGCCGGACTCCCCGCAGAAATTGAAGCCCGGCAAAAACAGTACGAATACTATCGCGACAAATTACTTTCATTTCAACAAATCACATAAGATTGGAGTACTTATATGAAACTCGGCACGTTAAAAGAAGTTGACATCCGAACCGTTTGGGCTCATGAGCAATATGATTTTTCGTCATGGCTCGCTGCCGAAGAAAATATCACCATACTCGGTGACACGTTGAATTTGTCACTGACCGACATAGAAACCGAAAAGTTCGTCGGCAGTTACCGGTGCGATATCCTTTGCAAAGATGAATTGACCGGCAAAACTGTTTTGATTGAAAATCAACTTGAACCTACCAACCATGACCATTTGGGAAAGATTATCACATACGCTTCCGGGCTTGACGCGAGCGTTGTCGTGTGGATTGTATCCGATGCAAAGGAAGAGCACGCAAGCGCCATTGAATGGCTGAACAAACATACCACTTCGGACGTGGACTTCTTCCTGATTGAAGTGCATGCCTACACGATAGGAGACTCTGACCCTGCACCCATGTTCAAAATCATTGAGCAACCGAACGACTTTGCCAAAAACGTAAAACGTATAACACAAAGCGGTGATATCAATGACTCGCAAGCAAGCCGTCTTGAGTTTTGGACACGTTTCAATGACTTGATTGACAGCAAAGGTAAACCTTTTAATAAACATAAAGCCACGACCGACCATTGGTACACCATTGCCATCGGCTCTTCACAATGCTATATTTCTATTGACCTTGTCAACAAAGAACATTTTGTGCGTCTTGGCATTTTGGTTCCTAACAATAAAGCTTTGTTTGATTCATTTTATGCGGATAAAGATGCCATTGAAGCTGAACTGGGAATGACGCTTGACTGGGACAGACTGGACGGTAAAAAAGCCGCTACCATTTGTATCCATATTCCCGGTTTAGATTTTGACCATCAAGATAACTATCCTGCTTTGATGGACCAAATTATCGAAACGGCTGTCAAATTTAAGAAAGTATTTTCAAAACGGTTATAATCAAAGGAGGCCTCCATGCCTTATTTCAACATCGTTGCCCAAACGACCGAAAATACGGTAGTCACCGAATACGAACCGGTGAAATCCCGTTCCGACAGTTACCAAAGCGAGTCCGCTTTGGAGTCGGGGTTTATCAACCTTTTGGTCCAACAGGGCTACGAAGACAAAGTCATTCATAATGAAGAAGAACTGATTGCCAATTTGCGTGAACAGTTGGAAAAACTGAACGATTTTCATTTTTCCGACGACGAATGGAACCGGTTCTTTTCCGAATGCCTTGCCAATGCCAACGACGGCATCGTGGAAAAGACACGTAAAATACAGGAAGATAACGTGCAGGTGCTGAAGCGTGACGACGGCACATCCAAAAATATCACGCTGATTGATAAAAAGAACGTGCACAACAATCGTCTGCAGGTCATCAACCAGTACGTGCTGTCCAAAGACGACGGTGCCACTCACGATACCCGCTTTGACGTGACGGTCCTTTGCAACGGGTTCCCGATGGTGCATATCGAGCTCAAGCGGCGCGGTGTCGCCATCCGTGAAGCGTTCAACCAAATCAACCGCTATCAGCGCGACTCTTTCTTTGCCGGCAGCGGTCTGTACGAATACATTCAGATTTTTGTCATTTCCAACGGTACAAACACCAAATATTACTCCAACTCGACCCGTTTCAATGCCGTAAAGGAAGCGAACGTGCCGCAGGGCAAAAAAAGCAAAACCAGCAACAGTTTTGAGTTCACGTCCTACTGGGCCGACGCCAACAACGTCATTATTCCCGATTTGATTGACTTTACCAAGACGTTCTTTGCCCGCCATACGCTGCTCAATATCTTAACCAAATATTGCGTCTTTACGTCGGAAAATACGCTGCTCGTTATGCGGCCGTATCAAATTACCGCAACCGAGCGGATATTGGGACGCATTGATATTGCCAACAACTATAAAAAATACGGCTGCATTGAAGGCGGCGGGTACATTTGGCACACCACCGGCTCCGGTAAAACGTTGACGTCATTCAAGACGGCGCGACTTGCCTCTACCCTGCCCTATATCGACAAAGTGCTGTTTGTGGTGGACCGTAAAGACCTTGACTACCAAACGATGAAGGAATATGACCGCTTTGAAAAAGGCGCGGCCAACTCCAACACGTCAACGTCGGTCCTGAAAAAGCAATTGGAAGACGAAAATGCCCACATTATTATCACCACCATACAAAAATTATCGACGTTTATCAAAAAGAACCCCAGTCACCCCGTGTATCAAAAGCACGTGGTTATCATCTTTGACGAATGCCACCGCAGCCAATTCGGCGATATGCATTTGTCCATTGTCAAAAACTTCCGGAAGTATCATTTGTTCGGTTTTACCGGCACACCGATATTTGCCGCCAATACCACGGCAAACCACACGTCGCAGTTCTATACGACCGAACAAACGTTTGGGGATCAACTACACACCTACACCATCGTTGACGCCATTAACGATAAAAACGTACTGCCCTTCCGCGTCGATTATATCAAGACGATGGAAATGGACGGGGAGATGATTGACGAGGACGTTTGGGACATTGACCGTGAAAAAGCATTCATGGCACCCAAACGCATTGAGCTTGTTACGCAATACATTTTGGACCATTTTGACCAAAAAACGTATCGCGGCGACAAGACCTATATGTTCAACGCCCTGCAAAATATCGCTGAAGTTGCGGCCGGCAAAAACGGTGCTGTAGAAGAAATCAAAGAAAAGCAGCGTTTGTCCGGTTTCAACTCCATCTTTGCCGTGGCATCCGTGCCGATGGCCAAGCTGTACTACGAAGAATTCAAAAAGCAGATGGCCGCCAACCCGACCAAAAAACTGCGCATTGCCACGATATTCAGTTACGGCGTAAACGAGGCCGAGCCGGACGCCGAGATATTGGACGAAGAAAATCCCGAAGACACTTCCGCACTGGATAAGTCAAGCCGTGATTTTTTGGAAGACGCCATTCGTGATTACAACGAAACGTTCCATACCAACTACTCCACGGACGGCGAGCAGTTCCAAAGTTATTACAAGGACGTTTCGCTCCGCATGAAGAACAAGGAACTGGACCTGTTGATTGTCGTGAATATGTTCCTGACCGGTTTTGACGCCACTACGCTCAATACGTTGTGGGTGGATAAAAACCTGCGTATGCACGGTTTGATTCAGGCATTCAGCCGCACCAA
>DCGU01000045.1:4091-5088 GCA_002315325.1 Clostridiales bacterium UBA1770 | reverse complement strand
CCATTTCCCTGTTCGGTGATAAGGATGCCGGCGGTATCGTGCTGCTGCAAAAGTTTGAAGATTATTACAACGGTTACGTCGACGCCAACGACAAGACGCATCCCGGCTACGTGGATATGGTCGGTGAATTGACGGGCAAATATCCGTTAACCGAACCGCGTATCGTCGGTGAGCAAAAGCAAAAGGAATTCATCGCCTTATTCGGCGCTGTATTACGTATGCGCAACCTGCTGTTATCCTTCGACGATTTTGCCGACAAACAAATCCTATCCGAGCGGGATTTCCAGGATTATTTGAGCCGTTACCAAGACCTGCGTGACGAATGGCGCGGCAAAAACAAAAAGGGTGACAAAGAAGATATTACCGATGACGTGGTGTTTGAAGTCGAACTGATTAAGCAAATTGAAATCAATATCGACTACATTTTGATGCTTGTTAAAAAGTTCCACGATACCCACGGCACCGATAAAGAAATCCTGATCACCATTCAAAAAGCGATTGATGCCAGCCCGGAACTCCGCAGCAAAAAGGCGTTGATTGAAACCTTTATTGCAGGTATCAACGACGTGGATGACGTTGTGGAAGAATGGCACGGATACGTTGCCGATGAGCGTGAAAAGGAATTGGTAAGCATCATTCAGGGCGAAAACCTGAAGGAAGAAGAAACGCGAACGTTTATTGAAAATGCGTTCCGTGACGGTGAAATTAAAACAACCGGCACCGACATTGATAAATTGATGCCGCCGGTATCCCGTTTCGGCAAGAGTAATCGCGCCGAGAAAAAACAGGGTGTTATTGAAAAGTTGAAATCGTTCTTTGAACGGTTCTTCGGAATAGCATAAAGAACCCCCGCCCCGCAAATGGATTATCATTTGCGGGGCGGGGTTTTATCAATTATTATTATTCCAAATGCTGTTTAAAACGTAGCGCATACCGCTGCCTGTGACGTCTTCACCGGTGACGGTCAGGGCTTTGATGCAGTCGCCGTTCATGTACG
>DCGU01000045.1:0-4042 GCA_002315325.1 Clostridiales bacterium UBA1770 | reverse complement strand
ATTCGACGGTGCGGATATCGGTGATAACACGCAGGGATACGGTATCACCGTCCGGTACGCAGCTCTTGCCGCCAATAAAGTTCACGATATGGTCGGCGGGGGTATAGGTAAAGCCGCAGTTCTCGCCCATCTTGACGGTATAGGGTTTATCGGCTGTGAAGGTCAATTCGCAATCGCCGACAAGCGGCAAGGCAATGCGCGCACTGCGTGTGCCGTTTTCGTCGGCAAACACGACCGGTGCGTTTCTGCCGGCGCGGCGCAGGGCGGCGAATGCCGCGGTGGGTTCACGGAACAGGCGGTAGCCGCGGGCCGTTTTATGCAGGGTCAATTTGCATTGGACGCTCATGCTCTGGCAGAACGGCAGGCCGTAGTTATAGGCGGGATCGTAGCACCAGTGACGGCATGCGTCGGCATCACGTATCCAGGAGATATGGTAGCGGCAGGTCTTATCGGGGTGGTTGTTCCACGTTTGCCCGGCATACGTTGCGTTACCGTAGTCGAGGTAGCCGCCGTTTTCCGTGCCTTCGTCTGCCTGCAACGGGGTAAATACGTAATTTTCAAATTTGCCGATTTGGTACTGTCCGCTCGCACCGTAGAGGACCCACAACTGCTCGCCGGTTTCAACAACCGGCAGGGGGAACAAATCGGGGCACTCGAACAGGTCCATCGCACGGGAGCGGAAGGTCCAATTGCGGCAATCCGTGGAGGAGTAGAAGCTGACACAGTTCTTGCCCTCGTAGGTTTCATAGACACCGATGCAGAGACTGCCGGGTTCGGTGCGCAGAATCTTGGGGTCGCGCCAGCCGCTGTGCGGGGCAATCGGAATGACGGGTTGGTCGGCAATTGGTTTGAAAGAATAGCCGCCGTCGGTGCTGTAGCCGACCATCTGGCCGTGCACCTCGTACGTGGGTCTGCCCTTGTAGCCCTTGATCCAGTAATCCGTGTAGGCACCGAGTACGGTATCGGGGCCGAAGCCGGAAACGTTATCGACGTCGACAATTGCGCTGCCCGAGGCGATGGTACGTTCCATATTCTGCGGACGAACGGCGTCCGGGAATTCCGTAAAGTGCACGCCGTCCTCGCTTGTGGCCAGGCCCCAGGAAACGTTGGCGGAGTTGTGATTGGGACAGAATGGGTCGTGCTGATAGGAGAGGTGGAATTTACCGCCGGTATACACCAGGCCATTGGGGTCGTTAATCCAGCCGCGCCGCGTGGAAAAATGGACGCGTTGGCGGCCGGGTTCACGGTACATTTCCGGATAGAGATCGGGGCGTTCCTCGATTTTGCCGCCGACAGAAATGCCGTCAAAAAGGTTATCCGGCACGTTGGTGTCGTCACAGGCAAGCGTGATTTCGCTGCCCTGCCACTGTTGCAAATACAGAGGCGCGTAGAAATCGGGTTCGTCGGCAGTGATGCCGGCCAAGAATTCAAATACCTGTGTGCCGTTTACAAGCACCTTGACGTACCACATTTCCTCGGGGCTGACGTCCACGATGGGAAGGTGCAGGATGGCTTCCGCGGGGGTGAATTGTTTTTGAAGCATAGGGGACCTCCTGTTTTTATTTGACGGGAGAAAAAAGACGATAAGCTGTAAAGCGGTTGTTGGGTGGGTGGGAGGAATGGAGGGAGCCTACGAGGGGAACAATCCCTCCGTCTTCGCTGCGCGAATCCACCTCCCTTTACACAAGGCAGGCTTTTTAGGTTCATTGCCACGGCAAAGATATGGGAGAACTCCTTCCGTCATTGCTATCGCAATGCCACCTCCCTCCCCGATGGAGGCTTAAAGTTACATTAACCAGCGCAGGCTCCTTCAGTCTTCAGCTTCCAGCGCACAAGTGCGCACGTGTTCGCTCGGCAGTTTATCACTGCCGTGGCAAAGCCACCGCTCATATACGAGGGCGACAGCTCGCATAGAGAGTGCAGCGAACATGCTACGCGAAGCGTATACACTTCTACACAAGGGAGCCTACGATTAGCGTATGCCTTCACACACCGGGTTAATTTTCGCATTAGTTAAGGATGGACTCCTTCCACTGGCAGAGCCGGTCCCCCTACTCCCCCGGCGGGATATACCCCGAGGAGACGGCTTTTTAGGTTCATATTACCAATAGGGGAACTCCTTCCGTCACGACAAGTCGTGACACCTCCCTCCCCGAGGGAGGCTGGGAGAACGCACATTCCCGGTATTGCTACGCAATCCCTCATGCTCAGCCTTTGGCTGGGCATCCTGCGAGAAATAGGAATTCCGCCACTTCCAGTGGGAGATTTCGATACCCATAAATACGCCCCTCCATCGACTGGAAGTCGTAATTAGCATTGCTATCCGTCAGGAGTTTATACCCCTGGGCGTTGCCGGGCGCGGCCTTCCAGTCGGCGACGGTGAAGATGCGGCCCTTGGGTTCTTGGCGGGACAGGTCCCAACGGGGATGGAAGCAGAACAAGGGCGTATCGTCGGCGGCGTTGGCCAGCGCATCCGCCGGGATGCGGACGCGGACACCCATGGTGAAGTCGCCGAGCGGCAAGTGCCAATTGAAGCCCCACAGGTCGTGGCCTTCGCCCTCACCTGCAGGCAGGAGCACCGTGCCGTCCTCACGTTTTTCACGGCCGGGGTTGGCGGAACCGGGATAGTCGGCACCGCGGACCAGCTTTTCCACCGGCAGCGTATTGAGGTTACCGCAAACCGTCAGAGTGACGGTATTGGCGTCAGCGTTATCATCGAGCGATACGACACGCACGGCGCTTGCCACGGTCAGGGGCAGCAGGCGTGCGGCGGCACCGCTGTCGGACAGAACCACGTTGCCGTTATCATTCAAGAGTTCCAGCGTGCATTTTTCGGCACCCGTGATAAAGCGGGAGGACACGACGGCGGTATGCGCCAACGGAATCACCTGCCCTGCCTGCACGGCACCCGCAAACAGCACGTCGTCGGATTCGTTTTGTTCGACGATATCAAACGGGCCGTTCTTTTCGACGCCGAAGGTCGTGGGGGCGTCACAGTGGGTAAACAGGTCCACACAGGACAGTCCCGCACGGTGATCGTCGTAGTTGAAACCGGGGTTGGTAATGACAATTTTGACGTATTGGGTGAGGATCGGCCCAAACGTATGGGCCGTTGCGGGTTCGGTATTGCCCGTGACGCTGAACAACGTCTCCCACTTACCCCGATACCAGGCGTAGGCCGTGAAATCGGATGCGTTGCGGGTCTGTTCACCCAAGGCGGCACCGGCGTGAATCAGCGACATAGCGGAAATGACAGTCTTTTCACCGATATCCAGCGTGATTTCACTCTGCCCTTCCTGTTCGGCCAGCCACAGCGTGTCGATGCTGCCGTCCAGGACGTTTGCGGCATTGGTATTATCCGCATAGCGGGAAGAAGCGACGGCGTGACCCCCAACGGGCACGCGGCATACGGCGTCACCGAACCGAACGGCTGTGAGCGTCATATCGGCGTCGGGCATGACGAAGTCGGCAACGGGACCGCTGTATTCGTCACCGCGGTCGGTATGCCATTTGATTTCGTTGGCAAAGCCGCCGGCATAGATAATATGGAGCGGCGTATCGGCCGGGTAATCGCCGGAACCGAAACCGCCCACGACGGTTAGGTGATGCATTTTCGGCTGTTCCTTATGCAGGGCGATATCCGTCACCATGGACGCAGGCACGGCGGCTGCCGCAAAGGTGGCGGCGGCAAGGATGACGCCGTTGTCGGCAGGCAGGGTCACAACCTTGGCACCGACCGGCAATGATACGGGTATGAGATACCAGGAAAAGCGGCCGTAGACGCGGTCACCCGTGGTATCGTGGACGTGCGAGGCACAGAAGGCCACGCGCGCTTCGCGGATAAAGCCGCGGTGTTTTAGTGCGTACTGGTCCCAGCCGCCGATATCGTCGGTATAGGACTGCAAATCAAAGGTGACGGAGGTGCCGTCCGCCAGGACGGTATAGGGGGCGTCGTCACCCGTGCGGGCGGCCATGAGATACAGCGTATCAGCCCCCTGCGGCACGTCCAGTTTTTGCCCTGCGGCATAGGCGCAGGTAAACT
>DCGU01000083.1 GCA_002315325.1 Clostridiales bacterium UBA1770 | reverse complement strand
GGTTCGAGCCCCCTCGTCTCCACCAAATAAAAAAGCAGTCGAAATTCGACTGCTTTTTTATTTGGTGGAAATGAAGTCGCCCTGCGGGCTAATGAAGAAATGAAGACGCTCCGCTAATGAAGAAATGAAGATGGGAGCACGGGAGAAACGAGGCGACTTCGCTTCATTAGGTGCCAGTAACGGCACCGTCTTCATTAGGGCGAAGCCCGACTTCATGTTTGCGCAGCAAACGCTTCATTAAGAGCACTGATTTGCACTACGCTTTCTTCCCTTTGGCTGTCTTTTGACTGCTTTTTTATTGGTGGAAATGAAGCGCGCCTGCGGCGCATGAAAAATGAAGCAGGGCTTCGCCCCGTGAAGCGTGCCTGCGGCACACGGAAAAGTTACAACGGCGCGCTTCGCTTCATAGCGGCTCTGCCGCTGCTTCATGAAAACCGTCAGGTTTTCGCTTCATATTTGCGCAGCAAACGCTTCATTAAAATCACAAAAAGCACTTCGCAGTCGCGAAGTGCTTTTTGTATGAACCTGATACTGTTATTTCCCAGCCAGCAGCGCGTTCACGTCAATTTTGCCGACCTTGGTTTTGGGCATTTCATCAATGAATTCGATTTCTTTCGGCAGTGCGTATTTAGCAATAAACGGTCTGCATTGCTCCACAATTTCACGTTTCATCTCTTCCGTTTTATCGTATCCTTTTTTTAATACGACAAACGCTTTGACGCGCTGCGCGCCCTCCGTGTGCTGCACACCGACGACACAAGACCGTTCCACCATATCCAATCTGTCAATGACGTTTTCCAGTTCATTGGGAAACACGTTATAGCCGTTGATTGTCAGCATACGCTTCGTACGGCCCTTGAAATAGAAGTAACCGTCTTCGTCCATGGAACCCAAATCTCCGGAATGCACCCAATACTGCCCATCCGCATGCTTTCGCAGCGTCTGCGCGGTCTCCTCCGGATCGTTGTAATAGCCGAGCATATTCGTGGCGGCGGAGAAAACAATTTCCCCGATTTCACCGGCTGCCAGTTCCCTCTCGGTTCCCGGTTCCACGATTTTAACGTCAACGCCTTCCATCGGTTTTCCGATAGAGCCGATTCGCTGTTCATTGGCCGGGTTCACTGTGGTACACACAACACCTTCGGTCATGCCATACCCCTGACGAACAGGGACAGGTGAATGATGGGCTGTTAAAAACGCATTAATCTTTTGTTCCAGTTCGGCGGAGAGATAGTCAGCACCGCAGAAAACGCCCTTCAAAAAGGACAGATCTGCCTTTTGCATGACGTCAACGGCAATCAGCTTTTCATATAAAATCGGCACGCCCGACATATAGTTGCACTTATGTTTCAGCAAATCCTTTGCATAACTTTCCGGTGTAAATCGCGGAATCAATACGCACCTGGCCCCAATCATTTGCATGGCGTGAATACCGATGACCAACCCATTACCGTGGAAAATCGGCATAACGGAAAGAAAACGGTCGGTATTTTCGTGCAGCGGATTGGCATCAATCATCTGTTTGGCGGAAATATTGACGCTTTCATTGGAAAGGCAGACACCCTTGGATTTCCCGGTTGTGCCGCCGGAATGGAGAATCAACGCCGTTTCATTGGAACGGTCGGAAACAACGGGCAGCGATACGCAGTCGGCGCTCAGCTGCATAAACCTGTTCCAACGCAATATTTTATTCTCTTTTTTCAGATACCGATACTTTTTCCCCTGTGTCAAAAGATATCCGGCCTTTTTCAGCGGCCCGAGTACCTCTGCGACGCCGGCCACGATAACGGTTTGCAGGACCGTTTGCGACCGTATTTTTTCAATCACCGGGTAGAACTGGTCAAGAACCAAAACGGCCTTGGCCTGTACCCGCGTAAGGAAATCCAAATACTCGTTTTCAGATGACAGCGGATGAATCATATTCACTACCGCGCCGATTTTATTGGCCGCATACAACAGGATGATTGCCTGCGGCATATTGGGCATAGCGATACTCACCACGTCGTTTTCGGCGATGCCCAACGCAGTTAACGCCCGCGCCGCCGTATCAATTTGTTTGACAAACGCATCATAGGTCGTCTTTTTCCCCATAAATTGATAGGAAACGTTACCCGGATACTGACGGGCCGTCGTTTCCACACGTTCAACCATTTTCATGACAGACGCCTCCTTACGTGAATAATTTCAAAAAATACGTGCAGCCGATACCGATAAACGTTCCGACGGCATACCCAAACGAGCCGACAATCAACCCGGACGTCATCAAATACTCCGCGCCGATTGCTTTACTGACCGAGGGAATGAATGCCGGGCCGTAGATGCCGGCCGTCGCCGTAATCAGCATCGTGTCGGCACCGATATGGAAAATGCGGCATAGCAGCGCGTGGAGAACAACCGCCCCCGTTGTAATGACGGCATAAACGACGAACACGCGCCAAGATAGGGCGCCGAAACGGCGGATATCGAGAATAGACGCAATGGCATAACTGAAGACCGCAGCGAAATACCTGCCCATTTGCTCGTTTTCACAAACCGCGTTCACCTTGCCGACAAACGAAAAACCGATGCCGCCCACCGTTGTGCCGAGCATCAGTGCGGGAATGACGTAATCCGTCATCGTACCGTCTGCCATGCCGCTGATTACCCAAACCGCCAAGCCGATACCGAACGACAACAGCAAAATCAGCACCGACAGCATCAAATTGCGCAGAACACCGGCATGCCGAAAAGAGAAACCAACGGTTTCGGCATCACACGTCTGCGCCGGCACTTCCGCTGCCAGCGGCGCTTCCCGTCCGTTTTTCAGGAATTTGGAAAGCAGCGGTTTTGCGGCAAAAAGTAAAAAAATATAAAAAATACCGCCAAACAGCAAATCGGCTAAATTCGCCGTAAAAATAAGGTCGGTATTTAATTTGAACAAACAGGCAACGGCATTGAGATTCGGTGTGCCGCCGACATAGAGCGCCGCCGCCATGCCGCTGAGAACGGCACCCTCTTCCACGTTTTTCGTGTAAAAGAAGAATAACAGTACGGTAACGGAAACGACAGAAACCGCCAGCAGCAGAAACGACGTCAACGTCACGCGGGAAAGCCGCCGCACGTTTTTGATATTCCCCGAAAACAGCAACAGCGGAATCGCCAGTGAGATACTGACGTACACAAGGATTTCACTGACAGACGTATCCCGCCCGGGGAATACAACCGTTGCGGCAAGTGAATACAACAGTCCGGCCAAATACGCGGCACCAACGGTACCGATTACGGATATCAATCCGGAAGACCGCCAACGAAGAATCAAAAGCGGGATACCGAACATCAACAGAATTTCAACAATGACAGAAAACATAAGAGATTCCTTTCACAACCCGGGTGGGCTAGATGGACTTATAATAGATACGATAGACTCTGGAAAGTTCACCGCCGATGGAGGCAATGGCACCGTTCGATTGGCCGTTTTTTTCCATAATTGTCCCCAAAGACACGCGAGAAATATGATTTTTATCGACGGCTTTCTTCGTTTCCCAATATAAAGCTTTGGAAACGCCTTTATGCTGATATTCCGGGATAATATACTGCAGGATGGCCCGCAACCCCGTTATTTTTTTACGGCCGAACAGATAAATGAGCAAGCCGCGTAAATCAAGCCGCCCCCTCATTTTGCGAATCAACTCGAAATAATCCGGGGTCGACAACGTGAAACCGATCGGTGCATTATCGCTGTTTCTTCTGGCAATGAGGGCATAATCGGGATCAATGTATCTTTTCCATGAACGAACGATTTTAGCAAGCTGTTCTTTGGACAAAACCGTTTCAAAGTTGATCTGCGTGGAAGCAATTTCCATAATCGTATGAACGTCCTCAATTTCACGGTCAAGATGCTTCATATCCAGCCGATCAATATGAATTTCGTTTTCCCGCAGCGCTTTTTCGGCGGTATTTTTTATTTTTTCCACGATTTCCTGATTTCCGCGATACTCATATTCCAAGGCGTCCGTCAATTTAGAAAAACCGTATTGTTCAAACAACGCCGCGTAATACGGCGGATTATGAGAGGTGAAAATCATGGGAGATAATGCAAAGCCCTGAACCAAGACACCGCGCCGATTGTCAGGATCGTGCCGAAAGAAACTGCCGAGGATATACACAGCACCGTTTTGCTTCAGCCACGCGATTGCCCCGTCCATCAATTCCCGAAAAACAGAAAAGTCATTGACGATTTCAAAATGCGAGAAGTAGCCGCAACGTTCCGTCTGCAGCTGCTTGTTGGGACCGACGGTTAAAAGAATGCGGCCGTTGATTTTCCCCGCCTCGTTGAAACTGCAAAGCGCTGCATACCGTTTTTTCTCAAAAACCAGTTTTTTTAAGGTTTTGCGCAGGTCGCCGCGCATAAACGGCACGTAGTTTGCATCGTTTCGATACAGACTGTCACCGAAATTGATAAAGTCGTTTATTTCATTTTTGCGGATATTTCTGACCATAGCAATCCCCCTTTTTACAGCGTTAGCTTATCGTGTTATTATACCACTATTTCGGCTTTTTTTCCACAATGGTACGGGCGCTTTGCAAAAAGGACACCGGCAAGCGAAGTGCAGGTGTCAATAACCGAAAAAACCTGTGCCGCCGGTTGCGTCTGCATGGCAATATTGTCACGTCCCGATTGATTGACAATAAAACGTAAAAAATGTATAATGATATGATTTTATTTTTATAGAGGTGATGCCTTTTGCTGTTAGGCAAATACATAAATAAATATTATTTGCGCCTGTGGTGGATGTTCCTCATCGGTATTGCGTCGCTCATCGTACTGGACTACGTGCAGTTGTTCGTGCCGGAGTTTTTGGGAACCATCGTGAACGTTTTGCAGGCCGACGGCCCGACAGATACCGGCACGATATACGGCATCTGTAAAAAACTGCTGTTGGTTGCGGCCGTCATGTTTGCCGGGCGTATGATTTGGCGCTTTGCCCTGTTCAATGCTTCACAACGGATTGAGGCGGGCCTGCGGCGTGAAATGTTCCAAAAAAGCGAGCGCCTGTCGCAACGCTATTTTCACGAAACGAAGGTCGGCTCCATTATGTCCTGGTTTACAACCGACCTGGAAACCATCGAGGAATATACCGGTTTCGGTACCGTTCAGATCGTTGACGCTTTCTTCATGGGCGTTTTGGTGATCGTGCGTATGATTAAAATGGACTGGGTACTGACATTTTTTGCACTGATCCCCATGATTTTAATCATTATTTGGGGCGGTCTGGTAGAAAAGTACATGGGCATTAAATGGAAGGAACGGCAGGAGCAAAACGACAGACTCTACGACTTTTCCCAGGAAAACTTCACGGGTATTCGCGTCATCAAAGCATTTGTTAAAGAAACAAGTGAAATCCACGCCTTTGCCAAAGAAGCGCGCAAATCCCGCGATACCAACCTTTCGTTTGCACGCGTCAGCATTATCTTCGACGATATCATCGAATTATTGATTGCCGCGACGATGTCTTTGATTCTCGGCTTCGGTGCCTGGTTCGTATACTCGTTTGTAACGGGCAATCCGACGGTGGTATTCGGTCACGTCATTGCGCTGAACGCAGGTGAATTGATTACGTTCACCGGTTACTTTGATCTTTTAATTTGGCCGCTGATCGCTTTGGGGTCCCTTGTCACAATGTTAAGCCGTTCCAAAACGTCTCTCGGCCGTATCACGGCATTCCTGGATCAGCCGGAAGATATTCAAAACCCGGAGAATGCCGTTGTTTTAAAAGATATAAAAGGAAAAATCACGTTCAACCATTTCTCATTCGCCTACCCCGGCACAACCGGCAAGCAGCACCTGAAGGATATCAATCTGACAATTGAAGCGGGTGAGACAATCGGTATCGTCGGACGAATCGGTTCGGGCAAAACGACGCTGGTCAACGTCCTGTTCCGTCTGTACAACTTGGAGCCGGGCACTCTATTTTTGGATGACACCGATATCACGTCGTGCGACGTGCAGTCGGTACGTGATATGATTGCCTACGTTCCGCAGGATAATTTCCTGTTTTCCGATAAAATTGCCAACAATATTGCATTTTCCGACAAAAATCTTCCTCTTGAGAAAATACGTGAGGCGGCACAGTTTGCCGACGTGGACAGCAACGTGGAAGAGTTCCCCGACAAGTACGACACCATGACGGGTGAACGCGGCGTCACACTTTCCGGCGGTCAGAAACAGCGCGTCTCCATTGCCCGCGCTTACATTCGCAATGCGCCCATCCTCGTGATGGACGACTCGGTTTCCGCCGTGGACGTCAAAACGGAAGAAACCATTTTAAATAACATCCGCGAAAAGCGGGCCGGCAAGACGACGATTGTGATTGCCTCCCGCGTTTCCACCGTCAAGAACATGTCCCGCGTACTGGTATTGAACAAAGGCGAGGTTGAGGCATTTGACACCCCCGAAAATCTGCAAAACGTATCTCCGACCTACCAAAAGATGGTGTATCTGCAGCAGCTGGAGAGCGAAGTGGAAGGAGGTGCACGATAATGGAAGAAGAATTGGAACTGGAAAAATTAAAAGGGGATAAAAAAATCCCTGCCAAAATACTTCTTTCCCGCGCACTTCGTTACGTCAAACCCGAAATTCCCCGTTTTCTCCTCTCTGCCGTTCTGATTCTCATCAACGTCGGTCTTGACGTCGTACTCCCCCTGTTCGTCAAAGGTATTACCGAAAATCTGACCTCAGATTACATTCAAATGAAGAAAATCGTCATCTTGACGGTTTTGTATTTCGTCATTGCCGCCGTCAACATGGTATTCCTGTATTTTGAATCCGTTGTGCTGCAAACGGCCGGACAAAATATCATTTACACGCTGCGTACGGACGTATTTACCCACATTGAGGAAATGAGCCAAAATCAATTTTCCGAAATGCCGGTCGGTGCGCTGGTCACCCGCGTCACTTCGTACACGGAATCCATGTCCAATTTGTTTACCGACGTGTTGATCAGCGTCATCCGTAATCTTCTTTCCCTGTTGGGTGTTTACGGTATTATGGTTTACCTTTCCCCCAAGTTGTCTCTCGTTTTGTTGATTCCCGTCGTATTAGTTTTCGTTTCGTCCCTGATTTTCTCCAAATATATCGGAAAAACCTTCCGGGCAGAACGAAAAAATCTATCCGACCTGAATGCTTTTTTGAGCGAAAACCTCTCCGGCATGAAAATTACCCAGATTTTCAATCAGGAAAACCGAAAGCTGGATGAGTTTGATGCCAAAAACGAAAAACTGCGACATTCCCGTTTCATGACCATCGTGGGGTTTGCCCTGTACCGTCCCTTTATTTCCTTCGTCTACATCGCTTCCCTGGCATTGTGTTTCTACGTCGGCATCGAAAGTATGCTGGATGCCGGCGCCATCGTTGCCTTCTATCTGTATATGTCCAAATTCTTTAACCCGATTCAGGCACTTGCCGACCAATTCAACAACGTGCAAAAAGCACTGACGGCAAGTGAGCGTCTGTTTAACCTTTTGGACGTGGCGCCCGAGGTACGTGACCTGCCGGATGCGGTTGACGTTGAAAAATTTGAGGGAAAGATTGAATTTAAAAACGTTTGGTTCGCCTACAAAGGTGAAGATTGGATTTTAAAGGACGTTTCCTTTACCATTGAGCCGCGGCAAACGTGTGCGTTTGTCGGGGCTACGGGTGCAGGAAAAACCACCATTTTGTCCCTCATCGTCCGCAACTATGAAATTCAGCGCGGACAGATTTTGATTGACGGTATTGATATTGCCCATATCAAAATCAAGTCTCTGCGTCGTGCCATCGGTCAGATGCTGCAGGACGTTTTCCTGTTCTCCGGCACCGTAAAATCCAACATCAATTTGCACGACGAGGCATTCACCGACGAGGCTATTGAAGACGCCTGTCGGTACGTCAATGCCGATTCGTTTATTGAACAGCTGCCCAAACGGTATGACGAAGAAGTCATTGAACGCGGCGAAAATATGTCGCAGGGGCAGCGTCAACTGCTCTCCTTTACCAGAACGGTACTGCACAAACCGCAGATTTTGATTTTGGATGAAGCGACCGCGAACATTGACACCGAGACTGAAGTTTTGATTCAAAACTCTTTGGAAAAAATCAAAAACATCGGTACCATGCTGGTCGTGGCGCACCGCCTATCCACCATTCAGCACGCCGACCAAATCATCGTTCTGCAGAAAGGCGAAATTTTGGAGCGCGGTACGCATCAGGAATTGTTGGCGCAGCACGGTCACTATTACAAACTGTATCAATTACAATTTGAAAACAATTAAAACAACGGCGGTCCGTTCCGCAGAACGGGCCGCCGTTGTTTTACGCTACAAAAAAATAAGGGAGACTGCATACAGTCTCCCGAATTTTCGGTTAAATCTTTTCCTTAACCTTGGATGCTTTACCGACACGGTCACGCAGGTAGTACAGCTTCGCACGGCGAACTTTACCATTACGAGTTACTTCTACCTTCTCCACGTTGGGAGAGTGGATCGGGAAAGTCTTTTCTACGCCGATACCGTAAGAAACGCGGCGTACAGTGAAAGTCTCAGAAACGCCGGAACCGTGTCTTGCGATAACGGTGCCTTCGAACAGCTGAGTTCTTTCCTTTTCACCCTCTTTGATACGGTTGTAAACGCGAACGTCGTCACCGATTTCAAAAGCGGGTACTTCCTTTTTGAGTTGCTCGTCTGTAAAAGCCTTAATTAAATCCATTTTGGCCCTCCTATATCAAGGGTGTTCATGCGAGCAAGCAGCGGACCACCCGAAATTGGCATACTTCACCCTTACGGGCGCAATACGCACTGAGTGATATTTTATCACAAGCATTCCCAAAATGCAAGTATTTTATGCACTTTTTTTGCAGATTATTGCACGAAAAACGCCGCGTACCGCCGCAACGAGCTGTTTACAATTCATAATGAACGCAGCAAGCACAAACATTGCTTCCCAAAGGAACCAATGCGGCACTTCCGCCGTCAGCACAATTGCCTGCCCGACAAGCAGCCCCGTATTGATAACCGTACGCATTACCCCGATTTTGATGCCGTTGCGGGCAACGTATATGCCGCGCGCAACAAAGACCAGCACGTAACTGATAAAGGTTGCAACAGCCGCGCCGACGGCGCCGTAGTGCGGAATCAAAATGAAATTCAGGACGACGTTGGAAACAGCACCGACGGCTGCAGTCCGCATAGACCGGCCGGATTTGAGGTTCACCATATAGGAAGTACCGAGTATTGTGACAAGTGACGTAAACACGGTGGCAAGCAACAGCCAAGAAACCGATTGCCATGCCGAATAATAATCGGGAGCGTACAGCCAGGAACAAATCCAACGGTTCAGCCAAATCAGTCCGCTGCCGGCCAAAAACATAACGCAGGCAAAACCCGTATATATCTCGGAAAAGAAGGAGCAATACGTTCCCTTTTCTTTTGATTCTTCAATGGCTGACGTTTGCCATGCTTCCGCAAAAACGCCGGAAACCAGTGTCAAAAGTGTCGGAATCTTATAGGCAACCGCATATATGCCGTTCACGGCCTCCCCGCAATAATACGTGACGAGAAAGCGGTCGGATAAATCGGTAATCCACCAGAACAAATCGGTGGGAATCAAAGGCAAACTGTATGATAAAAGTTTGTGGGCCAGTTGTTTGTTCCATGCGGAAAAAGAATAATATTCCCCGATTTTCGCTGCGAAAAGCATAAAAATGCTTGAAACGACGTCCCCGATAACTACGGACAGCACGTAGCCGACCAAGCCCATTTTTAAAACCAAAAGGAAGACAACGTTGAGTCCCACCGTGATGACGGTATTGAGTATTCCCTGTCCCGAAAACAGCGTCATTTTTCCCAACCCGCGCACGAAATACGCCAGCAGATAATGCCAAACGGCGGCCGTCACGTACAAAATAATCAGCCAGCCGAACCCATGCAGTGCGTCAATCAACCACAACAGCGGTGACAGCAATAAGAAGCCGAGCGTCCCGCAGGCAATTAACGAAACGGCAGTGGAGAAACAGGCTTTCCTGTCGTATTTGTCATCTGCCGTGAACCGGAATACGCCTTTATACACGCCGAGTGCTGCCAACGGAATCAAAAAGTTTGCACACTGCGTAATCAAATCGGCCGTACCGTATTCCACCGTTGAAAGACAATGGGTATACAGCGGCAGCATAAAGAAAACGAGCAGTTTGGAGCCGAACGTGCCTATTGTGAAAATGATTGTGTTGGACAGCAGTTTTTTATATCTATTCATTTGAACCATCCTTGTGCGTTTTAAAAAGGACGCCGTTATTCGTCCCCTATTGTTTTAACACAGTTTGTATGCAGTGTCAAGCGGATGACCGGATTTTACCGTAACAAAAAACGACTTGACAAAAAAACGTGATTGTGCTATGCTATATAGCAACATAATGACGGGGAGGAGTACGTCCTCACGGACCTTACAGAGAGCGGGCGTTTGGTGCGAGTCCGCAGGACGCGTTGACGGAAGGTGGCCCCCGAATGGCTGCGCAGAACGGCTTTGCCCATTAAGTGCAGACGGTTTACCGCCGAAACAGGTGATAAGTGTACGAATGATTTTTGTCGTTCGTAAAGTCGGGTGGTACCGCGCGGATTACGTCTGCGTCCTGATAACAGGACACAGGCTTATTTTTTTACCCTGTTGCCCTTTTCGTACGTATTATTTTGATAAGGAGATAAATGGAATGAGTAACACACAAGAATTACCGAAGACTTATTCCCCTGCCGAGTTTGAAGACAGACTGTATCAAACCTGGTGTGAGAAGGGTTATTTCAAACCGGACATGAGCAAAAAAGGTCCGGCATTTTCCATCGTAATGCCGCCCCCCAACATTACGGGTCAATTACACATGGGGCACGCACTGGACAACACGCTGCAGGACATCTTAACGCGTTATAAGAGAATGCAGGGATACTGCACGCTGTGGCTGCCCGGCACCGACCACGCATCCATTGCCACCGAGGCAAAGGTTGTTGAGGCACTGCGCAAAGAGGGACTGTCCAAAGATGCCCTGGGACGCGAAAAATTCCTGGAACGCACCTGGCAGTGGAAGGAACAATACGGCGGCCGCATCGTTTCCCAGTTGAAGAAGATGGGTTCTTCCTGCGACTGGTCGCGCGAGCGTTTCACGATGGACGAGGGCTGCTCCGAAGCCGTCAAGGACGTTTTTGTTCGCCTGTACGAAAAAGGATTGATCTACCGCGGTGAACGCATCATCAACTGGTGCCCGCACTGCAAGACCTCCATTTCCAACGCCGAAGTTAACTACGAGGAACAGTCCAGCCATTTCTGGCACATTCGTTACCCGCTGGTCGGCGGAGAGGGCTACGTTGAAGTGGCTACCACCCGCCCCGAAACGCTGCTTGGTGATACTGCCGTTGCCGTCAACCCCAACGACGAGCGCTACAAGCACCTCATCGGCACGTACTGCGTGCTGCCGCTGGTCGGCCGCCGCATTCCGATTGTCGGCGACGAACATGCACAATTAGATAAGGGTACCGGCTGCGTAAAAATCACGCCGGCACACGACCCCAACGACTTTGAAGTCGGCAAGCGTCATCAGCTGCCGCTGGAAGTCTGCCTGACGCCGGATGCCAAAATTACCGAGAACTATCCGAAATATGCGGGGATGGACCGTTACGAAGCGCGCAAAGCCATCGTCAAAGATTTGGAAGAAGGCGGATTCTTGGCCGGCATTGAGGACCTGTCCCACGAGGTCGGCACCTGCTACCGCTGCAATACCACCATCGAACCTATGATTTCCCTGCAGTGGTTCGTTCGTATGGAACCTCTTGCCAAACCGGCCATTGAGGCCGTTCGCGACGGCCGCATCAAATACGTGCCGGAACGCTTTGATAAAAACTATTTCCACTGGATGGAAAATACACAGGACTGGTGCATTTCCCGTCAGCTGTGGTGGGGCCACCGCATTCCCGCATTCTACTGCGACGATTGCGGCACCATGACCGTCACCAAGGACGGCAAGGCCGTTTGCCCGAAGTGCGGCAAGGAAATGCGGCAGGATTCGGATACGCTGGATACCTGGTTCTCCTCTGCCCTGTGGCCCTTCTCGACCATGGGCTGGCCGAAGGAAACCGAGGACCTGAAACGTTTCTATCCGACAAACACGTTGGTTACAGGTTACGATATTATCACGTTCTGGGTATCCAGAATGATTTTCTCCGCGTTGGAATACACCGACAATATTCCGTTTGATACCGTTTTAATCCACGGTTTGGTACGCGATGCACAGGGACGCAAGATGTCCAAGTCCCTCGGCAACGGCATTGACCCGTTGGAAATCATCGACAAATTCGGTGCCGACGCGCTCCGCTTTGCCCTGGCAACGGGTAACTCTCCCGGCAACGATATGCGTTTCTCGGATGAGAAAATCGAGGCAGCGCGTAACTTTGCCAACAAACTGTGGAACGCCTCCCGATTTGTCCGCATGAATTTGACCATTGACGAAATCAACCTGCCCGCCGCTGATAAGCTGGCATCCGAAGACAAGTGGATTTTGTCCAAACTCCAGGAGACAACGGCATCCGTCATCAACTCGTTGGACACCTACGAAATCGGTGTTGCGCTGAACACGCTGTACGAGTTCGTTTGGGATATCTTCTGTGACTGGTACATTGAAATCGCCAAGATTGCCTTCAATGATAAGGAAAGCGAAAAGAACCTCGTCACGCAGAACGTCATTGCCTACGTATTGACGGCCATTTTGAAACTGCTGCATCCCTTCATGCCCTTTATCACCGAGGAAATCTATCAGTCCCTGCCCCATACCGAGGAAAGCATCATGATTGCCGAATATCCCAAGTATGACGCATCCCTGGTATTCCCGGCCGAGTGTGAAACGGTGGAACGTGCCATCGCTGCCATTCGTTTGATCAGAAACCGCCGCAACGAAATGAACGTACCGCCCTCCCGCAAAGCAAAACTCTTTGTACTGACCAAGTACGTGGATTCCTTCAAGGCCGGTGCCAATTATTTCATCCGTTTGGCTTCCGCTTCCGACGTGCTGATTGCCGACGACGAAGCCAAGTTTGCCGAGCCGCTCGCAGCCGACAATTGCGTACAACTGATTACCGACAGCGCCACGCTGTTCCTGCCCCTGTCCGAACTGATTGATTTGGACAAGGAGCGCGCAAGACTCAACGACGAAAAGAAGCGTTTGGAAGGCGAAATTGCACGCCTTGCCGGCAAGCTCTCCAACGAGGGCTTTACGGCAAAAGCGCCTGCCGCCGTTGTGGAAGGCGAACGTGCCAAATTGGCCAAATATCAAGAAAGCCTGGACGGTGTCGTCACTGCCCTTGCAAAGCTTTAATAAAAACACCGGGGCGTCGCCGTGCGGCGCCCCGGTTTGTCAAAAAAGGAGATTCTTCGGTATGGAGAAGAACGATTGGCGTGTTGCCGTTACCCCCTGCGCAGAATATTCCGAGACAACCGTACGGGCGGCCTTGAAAACCGTTCTTGAACCGCTGGGCGGTCTTTCTTTTATAAAAGCCGGCATGACAGTGGTCATAAAAGCCAATCTTGTCAGTGCCATGAAACCGGAGCAGGCCGCCACCACACATCCGACGGTCATCGCCGAACTGACAAAAATGCTGAAAGAACTCGGGGCCGACGTTATTCTGGGCGACAGTCCCGGCGGGTTGTATACCGCCCCCTACGTCAATCACGTCTATGCGGTCAGCGGCATGAAAGCCGTTGAAGCGACGGGGGCGCAACTCAATCAGGACTTCGGTCAAGCCAAGGCAGATTTCCCCGAGGCAGCCGTTGCCAAAACTTTTCAGTATACGTCGTATTTAGATAAGGCTGACGTCATCATAAACGTTTGCAAACTGAAAAGTCACGGTATGATGGGCATGTCGGCCGCCGCCAAAAACATGTTCGGCGTCATTCCCGGCATCCTGAAACCCGAGTATCATTACCGCTTTCCCAACGAAATTGATTTTGCCCGTATGATTGTTGACCTGGATGAATACTTCAAACCGCAGCTGTGTTTGGTTGACGCAGTTATCGGTATGGAAGGAAACGGACCGACAGCCGGAGATCCCCGACAAATCGGCTGCCTCGTTGCAGGCTGCAGTCCGCACGCGGTTGATTTGGTCTGTGCGGATATCATCGGCCTGACACCCGACCGAGTGCCGACGCTGGGGGCAGCGCTGGAACGAAATCTGATTCCGAAATCAGTAACGGAATTGGATATTTTCGGCGATTATCAACCCATGAAGCCGCAGCACTTTAAAACGTCAGCCGTACGCAAAAGCACCTTATTTTCGGGCAACGAAAAACTGTTCGGCAAAACAGCCAGCAAAATATTGGGGAAACTGCTGTCGTCACGACCGCAGTTAAAACCCGCAACGTGTGTCGGCTGCGGTGTTTGCGCCGGGTTATGCCCGGCCAAAGCCATTGTCATGAAAAAAGACAAAAGCGGTGCAAAGAAACCGGAAATCAACAAAAATCAATGCATTCACTGTTTCTGTTGTCAGGAATTTTGCCCCAAAGGTGCGATGCGCGTGCACCGCACGATGATTGCCAAACTCGTATCCAAAACAAAGTAATGGCATTGACAAACCCACTTCATTACGACACAACACCGAAAGTAAAAAGGACGCTGCCGGCGGCAGCGTCCTTTTATCAATTCATATTTTTCGGTGTAAACGCGCCCGGCAAAAGATCACCGAGCGTATACGCATCATACGTGTTGGCATCGGAATCGGTGACAACCAACACAGGAAAATCGGACGAGCAAAACTCCGCCATCACCTGGCGGCAAACACCGCAGGGCGGAAACGCACCGTGCACGGATTGCCCTGCACGGCCGCCGCAAACGGCAATGGCCGCAAAAGATTTCTTCCCTTCACTGACGGCCTTAAAGATGGCCACACGCTCGGCGCAAACAGTGGGGCCGAACGCAGCGTTCTCGATATTACAGCCGGTGATCACCTCACCATCGGCAAGGAGCAACGCCGCGCCGACTGAAAAGCCGGAATACGGGACGTATGCGTTTTCTCTGGCCTGCGCGGCCAAGCGGCACAATTCTTCGTTCGTCACTGATTTAGGCATATCGTATCACTTTCCCTGCTTTTCCAAAGCAGCCTTTTGACGCGGCGGCATGGGTTTGGCGGAAATTTCGCCGGCACGATCCAGCGCGATTTTCGTCATCATAGGGCCGACCAATTCATATACCAAAACGGCAAACAGTGCGATGTTACGGATAATCAAACCGGGCGTACCGCCGAGGCTCATAGCCGTCTGCGACATACCGAGTGCAACGCCGGCCTGCGGCAGCAGCGTAATCCCCAAATACTTTTGCACGGTAGGTTCGCAGTGCATAAATTTAGAGGACATCCCCGCACCGATAATTTTACCGGCGGAACGGAACAGCAGGAACACAAAACCGCAAACGACAATCTGCCACTGTTTGAAAACGGACAGTTCAAGAGCGGAACCGCTGATAACAAAGAATAATACCATAATGGGACCGGTCCAGCGGTCCATTCTGTCCATCAGTTCCGCAGAAAAATCACAAAGGTTGCAGAAAATCGTGCCCAACATCATGCAGACAAGCAAGGAAGAAAAGCCGATTTTCACGGGACCGATTTCAAACTCCAATTTAGACAGAGCCACTGCCAAAAAGACAAAACAAACGGAAATGCTCATTCGTTTGGAGCGGGAGTAGAAGAAACGCTCCGACAAATGGAACAAAAAGCCGACGGCGGCGCCCACGAGTAAGGAAGCAAAAACTTCGATAAGCGGGTTAACCAATACGGAAATCACGTCAACCTTGCCGTTTTCCAATGCTTTGGCGATACCGAACGAAATAGCAAAGACCATTAAACCGACGACGTCGTCCAATGCAACGACAGGCAATAGGATTTTAGTCACGGGGCCTTCCGCTTTATACTGTTTAACAACCATCAACGTAGCAGCAGGGGCCGTTGCCGTGGCAATCGCACCGAGTGTGACGGCAACGGACAGGGGCATTTTATCCGGCATCAAAAAGTGCATGCCAATCAAAGCAACGTCCACGAAGGCCGTGGCCATCAGTGCCTGAAATACGGCAATAACGGCGGCCTGTTTACCGACCTTTTTGAGGTCGGCAATGCGGAATTCGTTGCCCATGGTGCAGGCGATAAAGCCAAGCGCCACGTCGGAAATTAAGGAAAACGACGCCACGTTTTCCGCCGACGTAAAGCCGATCCCGGCAATGCCGAGCCGCCCCAAACAGTAGGGGCCGATCAAGATGCCGGCAACCAGATATCCGGTTACGGCAGGCAGGGTCCATATTTTGGTCACACGGGACATAAAAAGTCCCGCGAGTAAAGCAATTGATAATGCAAGTAATACTTCCATGATTTCACCAGGTTCCTTATTTTTTGTCGCGAATATTATAGCACATTTGGTTCCAAAAGAAAAGACCGGCCGCGGTACGGCCGGCAACTTTTCGTCAATGATGGTGGTGATGATGGTGCCCCTGTGCTGCACTTTCGGGCACAGTGCAATACTGTGCCGAACAGATTTCATCCGTTTTTTCAAGTTCAATCGTCACGTGGCAAATGCCGTGCTCCTCCAACTCCTCACGCACGGCGGCCTTTATTCCGGCGGCCTCTGCATCCGACACAACGTGAAGCGTCGCATAGTGGTTTTGTCCGTCCATGCTCCAAACGTGCAGATGGTGCACGTCGGTGACGCCCTCAATTTCCATCAAATGTTCCCGGATTTCCGCAGCTTCCAATCCGTGCGGCATCTTTTCCAAGAAAACGTCCAGCACTTCCTTTAAATTCTTGACCGTTTCAATCAATATAAACGCTGCCACACCGATGGACATCAGCGGGTCAATTACGGATATATCGGTAAACCGCATAATGACGGCGCCTGCCAACACGACGACCCAGCCGAGAACGTCTTCCAACATATGCAGATTGACCGCCTTTTGATTCAGCGAGTCGCCTTCCCTGGTAAAGAAAGCAGCGCAGGCGTTGATAATAACACCGATGACGGCAAAGATAATCATGCCGTTGTAATTTATCTCTTCCGGGGTCACGATGCGCTGCACGGCATTCCAGATGACAAGCACAGAACCCACCAGGAGAACAACCGTGGTGATGATACTGCCGAGTACCGAATACCGAACGTAACCGTAGGTATATACGTCATTCGGCTGTTTTTTACTTTTCTTTTCGCACAGCCACGAAACACCGATACTGAGTGCGTCCCCCAGGTCGTGTATCGAGTCCGAAAGGATGGCCACGCTTCCCGTAAAAAAGCCGCCGACCAATTCAAACACCGAGAAAAACAAATTCAGCAAAAATGCGATTAATATATTCTTTTCCGTTTTTTGGGCCATAATATACTATTTTTCGGCAGAAGAAAACGCATCCCGCAACCGTGCTGCGTATCCTGCCGTCACTCCTTTTTCATAAATTCAACGTACGTTTTCGGTAGACAATTATAATCATTGCCGCGTGTTTTGTCAAGTTGAATACACAATAAAAAGGTGCCGGCAGGCAGC
>DCGU01000056.1 GCA_002315325.1 Clostridiales bacterium UBA1770 | reverse complement strand
GAACCCTTTGTCAGCAGGCTGGGGGCCGCAAAGTGCGGCCCCGTGTGTTGTTCGGATATTCGTGCAGCGGTCAAAGATTATTTTGCCGCATCCGCTTTTTGCAGCTTGGTCAGCTTGACGTACAGGTCGGAAATCAGTTTTTCATACTTGGCACCGCTGACGGCATACAGGCTGGACATACTGCCGACACCGGTAAAGGCGGCGTCGCCGACCGTCGTATCGATACCGTCGATGGGCTGACACCAAGCAAAGCCGAAGTCGCACCAAGCCGTAGCGCGGATGATGGACAGGCACCGCATGGTTCCCTCGTTGCGGGCGAATTTGGCTTGCAGCGCCGTGTCAAAGTAGGCGGGTGTCAGGTATTTCTTGCCGGCAGCACCGAGTGCTTCCATGACAACGCCGATTTCCTCGTAGCGGTCGGGGGAGATGACGGCGTCAACGCCGACAATCGGTACACCGTCGTAGTGCGGCGTGCAGTAGTCCTGTTCCTCGCTGTATTTGGGCAGCGGCAGCGTGTAATATTCAAATTCCAGTTCGCGCCAGCTCTCCATGCGGTCAATGGTCTCGGTGGTAAACAGGCACGTCTTATTTTTAATCGGGTCGCCGTAGGTGACGCGCACGCAGTGGTCGTTCTGCAGCACTTTGCATAATTCGGCGTAAATGGCCTCGTTTTCGGCAGTCTGGAAATTCAGCACGTTCTTTGAACCGGATGCCGTTGTCAGCTTAATGCCGGCACCGTAGCAAACGGAGGACATCGTCCACATGTTTTCAAATACAAAACCAAATACGTCGTTGGGCTTGCCGGCGGCGTCTACCGCCGTCATGCCGCCGTCACCGTCTGTGTCAATGGCGAAATTGGTCATATACTCATACAGCTTTTCCAGCGTCCATTTGCCGTCAAAGACGGTGGCAAAAATATCGTCGTTCGGGAAATAGGTGGTGAAGTATTCGCCGTTGACGAAAATGCCCACCATGTTCTGCAAATACTTATACGTAATATCGCCCGTCGTCCATTAGGTCAGGGTTTTGTAGGACCAGGCGTTGGTATAGGCCTTATTCCAATAGTCCTGCGTGAAGTCGATGGCGCCCAGCTTTTGCAGGTTGAGGCAGCAGCCCATCAGGGCGGCGGTGGCGTCGAACTTCATGTGTCCCTGTACGATATCGTAGTCACCGGAACCCGATTTGACGTCCACGTCCAGGGCAGCGGCCACTTCGCCCATACCCATGTCCTGCGTTGCGTCGAATACGACGTTGAATCGATCCTGAATTTCGGTTTGGCGCATATATACGGCTGATTCCACGACGTCGCCTTCATTGTACTCTTCCAAATCTTCAATGAGGTAGGCATCGGGGCCGTTGATCATCAGCATAACGGTATCGCCGCCGAAATCGTAATTGCCGAGACTGTCCAAATAGGGACGGTTGGGGTCAACGACGGGGGTGTCGGGATTGTCCGGTGTATCGGGATTGTCAGGCGTGTCCGGCACGTCGGGTGTGTCAGGCGTATCGGGGGTATCCGGTGTTTCCTGTTCGGGCTCTTTGTTGCCCGTGTCCGTTTCATTGCCGCAGGCAACCAGACAGAGGGTGCCGACGACCATCAGAATCGCCAATAGCAATGTGAGCAGTTTTTTCATAGCGTGTTATTATCCTTTCAGCAAAGTGAAAATGCGTACCGCAGTACCATATTCTTAATACGTATTATAGCAATCCAAAACTTGGATGTCAATAATCAATACGTTGACAGTTTTTACAAAAAAGCAGTAAAACGCTGCAAACAGAGAGCAACGGCCCGCAAAACGCGGGCCGTTGCAAAACGGTTGTTATTCTACGTTACTGTGCGGCCTTATCGGCTTTTTCCAGCTTGTTCAGCTTGGCGTACATAGCGTCAATATTTTTGGTGTAGACAGTGCCGTACTCAGCGTCCTTTTGGGAGATGGATGCCATCTTCTGCTGCAGAGCGTCACCGATAACGGTATCGATGCCGGCGATGTACTGGCACCATGCGAAGCCGAAGTCGCACCAACCGGTGGAACGGATGATGTCCAGGCAGCGGAAGGAACCCTCGTCGCGGGCGTATTTCGCCTGCAGAGCCTTTTCGTAGTAAGCGATGGTGACGTCCTGCTTACCCTGGATAGCCATGGTTTCCAAAACGGCACCGACTACGTCATACAGGTCGCGGGACAGGGCAGCGGTACAACCGACAACAGGCACACCGTCGTAAGAGGGGGTCTGGTAGTCAGCTTCTTCGGATGCCTTCGGCAGCGGGATGACGTAGTAGGGCGTTGTCATGCTGCGGTACTGGTCCATACGATACAGACGCTCGTGGGTAATCAGGCACAGGCCGTTTTCCATGGGCTTCTTTTCTTCGCCGTTGGTCATGCGGATGAAACCGTTCTGGTTGGTCATAGCCAGCAGTTTGGAATACAGCACTTCCTTTTCGGGCGTAGCCATTTCCAGCTGATATTTGGTACCGGATTTGGTGGTCATGGAGTAACCTGCGCCGTAAGCCAGGGAAGAAATGGTCCAACCGTTCTGGCAAACCCATGCGTAGATGTCGCCGTCGGAACGGGTCTGGTCGCCGTCTTCATCGGTGTAACCGAACAGCGTAATAATTTCGGCAGCCTTTTCAATGGTCCATTTGCCGTCCTCAACCATGGCGTAGATGTCGATGTCGGGGAAGGATTCGGTCCAGTAATCGGCGTTAACGAAGCAGGCAATCAAAATGGACAGGAAACCGTGGGTGATATCACCGGTCGTCCAGTACTGCAGGGTCTTGTAGGACCACTTTTCGGTATAGGACTGGTTCCAATAGTCTTTGGTCAGGTCCAAATTGGAGAGACGGTTGAGGTTGAGGCAGCAGCCGGCGATAGCGGCGTTGGCGTCAAACTTCATATGGCCGTCCACAATGTGGTATTCACCGGTGTTGGAGGATACGTCGGTATCCAGCATGGAAGCAATGGAACCGGCACCGCCGTTTTCAACCGAGTTGAAAATAATGCCCAGGTTGTCTTCTACGGTCTTCTGACGGTTGAACAGGGCAACCTGTACGACGTCACCGTCATTGTACTCGGTATCCTCTTCAATAATCCAGGAGTGGTCGAGAACCAGGTTGATGGTTTCGCCGCCGGCGTCGATAGAATCGAACAGCGACTGCAATTTGGCCTGTTCAGCTTCCGTTTCAGAGGCGTATTCGTCTGGTTCACCGGAAGGGTCTGTGTCACCGGTGGGTTCTTTGTCACCGGATGGATCGGTATCGGCGGGCTTGTCATTATCGCCGGTCTGACCCTGTTCTTGTTCTTTGCCGCCGTCGTCTTTTTCATCGCCGCAGGCAACCAAAGAAAGGGTACCGACAACCATAAGAATCGCTAACAGCAGTGCAAGCAATTTTTTCATAGTGTGTAATCCTTTCTAAAATAACGGAAGTGGTCCGTTTAAAGTAATTATATTATAACATGAAAATAAAGCAAAGTCAATAATTCAATTAAAAAGGCACAGTAAGCGAAAACAAAAAACGGCCGTGAAAGCCGTTTTCAGTGTGATATGAAAATTACCATGTGACCGATGGTTCGCCGCAATCGGCGTAAAAATTAAAAATGAACGTTGCGAAGGGAATGATGTAACAATAGGCCGCACACGTATGCGGAGACGATTTCCCCCGCGGCAACGGCGGCAAAGAGCAGCCAATATCCCGTTTGAATACCGTACACGTATTGCAGCAGCGGCGGAATAGCAAAGGCATTGAACAGGACTGTCGGCAGCGGCACCAAAAACGGCTTTTTGCGCAAAAGATACCCGATGAAGGCGGCGACCAGCGTCACGGCCGTGCCGCAGATGACGTCAAGCGGAAGCGCCCCGCAAATCACGTTGGCCAAAAGGCACCCGACGCCTAGTCCCGGTACCGCGGCCGGCGTGAAGATCACCAGCACGCACAGCGCTTCGGATAGGCGGATAAACCCGGCAATGTTGCCGGGGAACAGCGAGGATAAAAGCGTTAATAATACGTACGCGGCGGCAATCAACGCACCGTAGGTCACGGTGCGCAGGGTATCCGCCCCGCGCCGACGTGAATGGGGCGCGAACGGTGTTGCAGTTGTTCTTTTCATGGGATAGGTTTTCTCCTTAGTTTTGTTTTACGTGAGGATGGTTACGAACTCACTGTTTTTTTGCCAAAGGCAAAAAAACGGGGGATTGCGAAGCAAGACGGGGGGCAATCTATGGGGTTGACTCCTCAAAGCCGCCCTCTTGAGGGAGGTGGCGCACGAAGTGCGACGGAAGGAGTTCATGGTTATATAGATGACATTTCAGCAGACTGAAAAAGGGTTATCTTGTAGGGCGGGGGCTTGTCTCCCGCCGATTTTTGGAAAATGTAATTTATAATCTGTCGGATAGGGGTTATCGTATTTGTATGATGAACTCCTTCCACCGCTACGCGGTCCCCCTCCCTCAAGAAGGAGGCTTTTAGGTTCAACCCTATGGCAAGGAGAACGAAGAGAACTCCTTCAGTCAGTTTACAACTGACAGCTCCCTCCCGGAGGGAGCCTTGGAACTTTCAAAGCCACCTCCCTCAAGAGGGCGGCTTTTAGAGTTCCGGCACGAACACGAAATTCACCCTTGCAGGATGAATTTCAACAGTCCATTTGCGCGAGGCGCGAATGGGCTGTTTTAATCTGCCCATACATATACAATGATCCCAATGCAAAAACAGGCAAGTTGTCCTTACGTGCGCGTGCCATTGCGGCAGCAACGGCTTCGTCTGCCGTTGCAAAGCCTGCGGCTTCTACGCCTTCTTTACGATAGGTTTCGGCAAGTATGTCCGCCGGCAGGGCGCGCGAGGGGTTGTCCGGTGCCAGCGTGAACACGGCGGCACACAGCGGCGCGAGCGACGCTGCCATGGCGTGATAATCTTTGTCACGCATCACACCGGTGACCAATAAAATCTTTTGGTTTGGATAATAATGGCGAATCGCCTCCACGGCGGCGGCAATGCCCTCCGGGTTGTGGGAGCCGTCGAAGATCAGCGTGGGATCTTTGGATAATACCTCAAAGCGTCCCCGCCATTCGGCATTGGCCATCCCCCGGTATACGTCTTCATCAGTGATTTTCAACCCGCGGGCACGCATAGCACCGACGAGTTCCAATACCGTTGCGGCATTGTGGGGCTGATAGGTGCCCGACAAATGAATGGTGACGTTTTTCCAATCTTTGTAACTGAATACGCACTCGCCCAGCACCGCTTTGTGCACCGTCAGCTCGTCGTGGTTGACGCGCGCCAGCGTGCATCCCAGTTCATTTGCCCGCGCACTGATGACGTCGTATGCCTCGTCCTGCGTTTTGTCGCCGCCGAACACGGCGGGCACGCCGGGCTTTAAAATACCGGCCTTTTCCCCGGCAATGGCGCCGAGCGTGTTGCCCAAAATGGCAGTGTGGTCCAGGGAAATGCCCGTAACGGCGCAGGCAATGGGATCCTTGATGACGTTCGTCGCGTCAAGGCGCCCGCCCAGTCCCACTTCCAATACGACGACGTCGCACTGCTCGCGGTAAAAATACAACATGCCGATGGCGGTAATCAACTCGAACTCCGTCGGTTTGTCAACCATGGCGTCGGCGATGGGCTTGACCTCGGTGCACAGGGCGGCCAGGGTGTCGTCATCGATCGGCTGCCCCATAACGGCCATGCGCTCGTTAAAGCGCCAAATGTAGGGCGAGGTATATAATCCCGTTTTGTACCCGGCGGCGCGTAGAATGGATTCCGTCATGGCACACGTCGAGCCCTTACCGTTGGTGCCGGCAATATGGACGAATTGCAGCTTGTCCTGCGGGTCGCCCAGCGCGTGCAACAGGGCCCGGATGCGTTCCAGGCCGGGCTTGCACCATTGCCAGTTGACGCCGTGGATAAAGGTCAGCGCCTCTTCGTAGGTCATTGGCACGATATGATTTTGTGCGTTATTTTTTGGTGCGGTCATTGCGATATATCGCCTCAATTTCGTTTCGAATCGATTTTTGCTTCAATATAATAAATAACAGGGCGGATTCCGCGGCAATGATGCCGCAATAAACGGGAATACGCCATACCAGCACGCCCCAAGCATACCCCCAGGCACGCAGCGCCAGGGATTTCATCATCATGGAGCCGGGTACGTGGCAGATGATTTCGGTCAATAGGATGCGGCACAGCCCCGGTTTGCGTACAACGTAGCGCCCCGCAATACCGGCGGCCAACCCGATATAAACGACGCATAACGTGATTAAGGGGTTGACGCTTTGTCCCGCGGCCAGGCAGGACAACAGGTCCGCACAGCAGCCGATGGCGGCACCGATTAACGGGCCGAACGTCATACCGCCCAGTATGATCGGCATGCACTCCACGGTAAAGCGGATGGGGTTGGCACCCTGCAGCAATTTGGCCAAGTACGCCAATACGAAGGATAGGGCTGCCAGCATCGCCGCTGCGCATAATACGCGCACGTTGCCGAACAGACGCAAATCCTGCTTGGCTGTGTCCAAACGTTTATTCTGTTGTCGTTCGTTTTGCGGTGAAGCCATACGATAATGCTTTCTCCTTGTGCATGCAGTGCACGTTTTTTTGTGATGAATACTTCTGTCGGACGGTTTCTTTATTATTGAATGAATTTGTCCATCTCGTTCAGCCGTGCCGAGGCCGACGTTGCGACGGCGTTGTTGACAAACAGTACGGTATCCACGTTGTGCGTCGATACGAAATCGGTCAGCGTCCCCTTGTAATAACGGTAGTCAATGACGTACACGTACTCGTAACTGTCAACCAGGAACGGGGCAAACGCATTGCCGAAAGATTCCTTGACCAGTACGATGGACGTGCCGGCACGGTCGGCGGCAATATTGTCGTTGTGAATGACGGACAGGGCGTTGTCACCCATAATAAAGCAGTTGTATTTGGAACCGGCGGCTTGGAAAATCGTGTCGGTCTTGATTTGAACGACACCGGTGGAATATATCGTCTTATTGCCGTCGGCATCGTAAAGCTCAATGCGGTTGGTGCCGCGCGGTACGTACGCTTCCACCACGTCGGGGTTCTTCTTCATGGCGGCGGGTTCGCCCGTGTCGGCGTATAACGTGCCGAGGAAACCTTCGAACGCGCGCACGTCGGTATAGTCTGTCAGCTTGCTCGCCGTAATGCCGGCCGCCTCACAGAATGCCGCATAGGCGTAGTAAGCGCCGCGCTGCGTCCAATGATGGTCGGTACGGAAATAGACGTACTCGTCGTTGTGCGCCTGCAATGCTGCCAATACGGGTACCGTCACGACGCCGGCGTTTTTCTTGGCTATAGCGGCGTAGATGAAGTCGGTTGCGGCGCCGATATCGGTCAAATTGTATTTAGCGCGGGTTTTCTCGTTCAGGTTGACGGCGTAGGACAACGGCACCACCAAATCGTATACCGTCGCGTCGTCGCCCAGCAGCGTTTGGGCCTTGGCAATTAAAGCGGCGTAACGCAGGGAATTATCCTGACTGAAATAGTACTTCTCGTAGGCTGTGTCGCCGATGAGCAAAAAGCCGCCAACGGTTTCCCCCTCTTGTTCAGCAGGATCGTCCGGGGTATCGGGCGTGTCCGGGGTGTCGGGGACGTCGGGGATATCCGTCGGGATGTCGTCGGATTTGCCGCTGTCCGTCGATTGGACGCGGGAAGTGCCCCACAGCCCTTGCAGCGTGTGGTAAAACCCGGTAAAGAAATCGCGCCCCGGGTAGGTGTCGGCGTACCATTTTTCCACGGCCGCAAAGAAGGAGCCGTCCAGCACGTCGGTTTCGCTCGACGTCGGGAACTTCGTCAATACCCGCTTTTCACGCGCCGATACCGTCGGCCGCAGGAAAAGGAGCAGGCCCAGAACGGCGCCCGCCATCATCACACCGGCAAAAATGCGTATTTTCAATTTGTCTTTATTTTGTTCGTTCATCATCGCTATCGTTCAAATTAAAAACGTAAATACAGGAACGGGTTGTAGGTGTCGCCCACCAGGGCCGTCACCGATAAAAACAGCAATATCACGGGCATGGCGATTTCCGCTGCGGCCAATACGGTCCTGCCGCGCTCGCTGTCAAAACGCGCCGCGCACTGATCGTGCAGACGGTACAACGCCGGCGTGCAGCAGAGAATGCAGATTGCCAAAAAGATCCAGTTGCTGCCCAGAATCGTCAACGCGCTCGCGCACGAGGCATCGTTGGCACCGAAAAGGGCACCCAGCGTCGGTCCCAACAGCGACAGGTCTTCATAGCGGAACAAAAACCAGCCGAAATAGACGACGCCCAGCGCATAAATGCGCCGCAGGACCCGGCCGAGCCCGTCGATTTCGTCCTCTTTGACAGGGTCAAGAACGTATTTTTCGGCAACCAGGAAGACGAAGAAGTACAGACCCCACAGCAGGTAGTTCCAGGAGGCGCCGTGCCACAGCCCCGTCAGGGCCCATACGGCGAAAAGATTGAACAGATGGCGCGGTGCCGGTACGCGGCTGCCGCCCAGGGGAATGTAGACGTAATCACGGAAGAAGGACGACAGCGAAATGTGCCACCGCCGCCAGAAATCGGTGATTGAGGTGCACAGATAGGGGAAATTAAAGTTCTCGCGGTAATGGAATCCCGTCATCAGCCCCATGCCGATGGCCATATCGGAGTAGGCCGAAAAGTCCAAATAAATCTGCAGCGTGTAGCACAGTCCGCCCAGGGCTACGCCCAGAGATGACAACGTGGGTAACAGTGCGGCGTCCATGGGGAGCAGCGTTTCGCACAGGGCGGCACAGCCGTTGGCGAGCAGTGCCTTTTTGCACAAACCCGTTGCAAACCGCGTAATGCCGCGGGAGATTTCCGCCTCGTCGACCGCGCGGTGCAGGATTTCCTGCTCCACGTCGCTGTAGCGTACGATGGGGCCCGCGATACATTGGTGGAACAGCGATGCGTACAGCAAAAGCACGGCAAAGTTGCGCTGCGCCCTAACCTGTCCCCGCTTGACGTCGGCCACGTAGGAAATGAGCTGGAAGGTGTAAAAGGAAATGCCGATCGGCAGCACGATGTTCGTACCGCCCGTACGGCCGAAAATCGCGCAAACCGTGGACGTGAGCAGATTGGTGTATTTGAAAAAGCCGAGCAGCCCCAGCGCCGCAGCGATGGTGACGATGAAAACGGTGCGCTGCGTCTTCTCGTCAAGGGCAAGTTCGCAAAGCATGGCGCCGAAATAGCAAATCAGCGTCATACCGACCAGCAAAAGGACCAAAAGCGGCCCGCCCCAGGCGTAGAAGAGCAGGGAAGACAGGAGTAATACGGCGTTTTCGGCACGCAGACTGTGCGTCAGCCGCCGGGTGAGCAGGACGGCAAGCGAGGATAAAACGAAAAATCCGAACAGAAAAATCAGCTCTGAAAAGACCATATCGCCGCCCGCCTCCTTTTTTGAAAAGTTAGATTAATTATAGCACGAATTAAAAGGTAAATCAATGCCCATGCGAGCATTGCGAGCAGGGGAGGCTTTGAGTTACATTGCCAACGGCAACGTCACTTGTGACTGCCTGCAGGCAAACATCATTCACTGAAGGTGCTGTGCGTCCCCGGTCTTGCTGTCGCAATCCCGACGTAGGTGATTGCCCGATTGTGCAATCACCTACGTCACTTTGTCGTACGTATTTCCCCCGATTCCCCCGCAAAACGTGCGACAGGCGGTTTCGGGACAGTATTTTCTTTATAAATAATTGACATTAAGAAAACACTTTGCTATAATTACAATGTATTCTATGTTTCGACGGGGGTATTTTGCCCCTGCGAATGAAATGGAAAGGAAACGAAATCCATGGAAAACGCAAACGTAAAAAAGAAATCCACCGCGAAAAAGGTGATTGACGTCGTCGTTACGACGCTGGTTTGGGTGTTTGTCGCCCTGGCCGTTGTCGTCACGGTCTACGTCTTTGCCTGCACGAACAATGCCGACGGCGCGCCCGTCATCGGCGGTAAGTGCTATTTGAGCGTCATTACCGACTCCATGTCGCCCACGTTTAATCCCGGCGATATGATCATCGGCGACGCCGTGTCCGGTGAAGAAAGATATGAATTGCAGGTCGGCGACGTTATTTCCTTCGTCATTGCCGACGTCAACGGGGACGAAAAGGACGACCTGAACTCGCACCGTATCATCGAGGTATTAACGGATGATGAAGGCAGAGTAAACGGTTACCGCACGCAGGGTGATAACGAGGCTTTGAGCGACTATAGAATTGTCAGCCCGATGAACGTTGTCTGCGTTTGGAACGGCAAAATCATTAAGAATATCGGTAACGTATTCACCTTCCTGTATACGTCCACCGGCTTCCTTTGCTGCGTCGTTGTACCGCTGCTCTTGGTGTTCGCTTACGAAATCATCTATTTCGTTCGCGCCGTGAACAAGATTCGCAACGAGGGTAAGAAGCAGATTACGGCCGAGGACGAGGAAGAAATCAAACGTCTCGCCGTCGAGGAATACCTGCGCCAGCAGGCTGCCGCACAGGCTGCCGCACAGGCCGCGCCTGCCGCCGAGACACCGTCCGACGAAAATAAAACCGAGTAATCTTTGCATTGCCATCATAGCGCCGTTTGGCGCGCAACGTGAAATCCTGCCGTTTGCCGACGGCGGGTTTTGCGTACAATGGGGGATTTTGATTGCCGTCAAAATCCCGCTTCCCGGGCGCCGTGTCGGCACTCACTCGTGCTTTTCGCCTGCCCGCGAAACTGCACGAAGATAATTTACGCCCTTTGGTTTTCGCGTTGTCATTGGGTTTTTCAACAGGGGGTTCACTATGGAAGGCTTTTTAGACTTCTTCTTTAAGTTCTTAACCACCATGTTCGGTGGCGTTTGGAAATCCATTTCCAACTTCTTCCTGGGTATTTTCCAAATCTTTAACTTCCCGGAATATTTTAAGCTGCTGAAGAATGCCGGCAGTAACGATAATTTCGGCGCCATCAGCTGGATTTTCTCCATTTTGGCGTTCCTTTTGGTATACGCATTCTGGGCAGCCCTGATTTTCCTGCTGGTTCTGCTCATTCGTAAATACGTCCGCTTCCGCAAATCCATGGTCGGTTCCGAAGATTTGCTGGAGGAAATTGCCGACCTGTCCCGCGACGTAGCGCGTGTCACCAAAGAAAACGAACGTATTATGGCGCTCAAGTTCGGCGGTTCCATGACGCCCGCTGAAATTCGCGCCGCCATTGCCGCCGAAGACGGCGAAGCTGCGGCCGAGGCCGTGTTGTCCTCTGCGGACGGCACCGAGGGCACCGAGCTGGACGGCAACGATATGCCCGTCGGCCCGGGCGGCGAAAAGAAGGACGAGGGTCCCGCTGTCGGTATGCCCAAACGTTTCTTCCGTCTGTCTGCCGTGGATGAAAAATACGAATATTATACCCGTCCCGACTACGTGGAGAATATGTCGCTGGCCGAGATGTGCGAGGATATCCGTAATTTTGCCTGCTCTCACTCCCACCTGTTCTATGAAATTAAAATCATTCGTTTGATGATTGCCGGCCTGGCATCCACCAAGATGATTCTGCTGCAGGGTATTTCCGGTACCGGTANNTTCCTGTAGCAATTTTCTTCATCTACTATCTGATTTCTTTCTTCAAGGCACTGTTTGCCTACAAGGCAGAAAAGATGAGACTGCAGTTCGAAGCAGAAGCAGCCGCCAGAATGGGTCAGCCCATGCAGGCAGCCGCACCTGTTGCACCGGTTGCACCCGCTGCACCTGTTGCACCTGCTCCTGAAGCACAGCCTGCACCTGCTCCCGAAGCAGCTCCTGCCCAGGCACCTGCAGCTCCTGCCGAGGAACCCAAGGCATAAAACAAGCACTGGGTCCCCAATTTCCCCTAACTGAATTAACAGAATAACAAAGAGAGAAAAAAGATGGATGCTTTCTTAAAATATTTTTACCAGGACATGGGCATCTTGATTAAAGCCTTTGTTACGGTTTTCACGTCTGCTTTTGACTTCATTCTCAAGCTGATTAATTTCCCCATGAGAATAAAACTCATTGAAGATGCTGCCGCAGACTTCACCATGACCAGCTGGATTCTGGTAGGTGTGACAAATCTGCTTCTCATCGTCATCATCGGTCTTGCAGTTTTCTTCATTGGAAAGGGCATTCGCCGGATATTCCGCTTCAATGTACCTGCCAAGGAGAATGACAAACTCCGTGAAGAAGTTGCAAAACTCAACCGTGAAGTCTTCAAGCTCAACTACGAAAAAGACAAGATTCTGGCCATGAAGGTGGCTGAACTGGGCATGAACCCCAACGATCAGCTCCTCCAGATTTCTGACGAAGCAGAAGCTGCTGCTGACGAAGAACTTGGCGAAGAAATGAGCGAAGAAGATGCACTCAAGGCCGCCGAAGACCTGAAGAAAAACCGCAACACAGTCAACAGCCCCCCTGTCATTCCCGAAAAGAGCCGTTTCTTCCGTCTCACCACAGTGGACAACTACTACAAGACAGAGTACCAGGCTCCCGAATACGACAACGATATTTCACTTCCCGAATTCTGCGACCGCTGGAGAAGCTTCGCTGCTTCCCGCCTGAGACTGTTCTACGATATCAGCATTCTGCGTTTCTTCGTAGCTTCCATGGGCGCCTGCCGTCTGATCATTTTGCAGGGTATTTCCGGTACCGGTAAAACGTCCCTGCCGTATATGATGGGGAAATATTTTGAAAACGACTCCACCATCGCGTCGGTCCAGCCGTCCTGGCGTGACCGTACCGAGTTGTTCGGCTACTTCAACGAATTTACCAAAAAGTTTAACGAAACCGAAGTATTGCGTCGTATCTACGAATCCGGCTTTAACGACGATATCAATATCATCATCCTGGACGAGATGAACATCGCCCGTGTCGAGTACTACTTCGCCGAGATGCTGTCCATCCTGGAAATGCCCGACCCCGCCGAGTGGAAGATTGAATTGGTCCCCTCGTCCTGGGATTCCGACCCGCATCACTTGATTGACTGCAAACTCCAGATTCCGCAGAACGTATGGTACGTCGGTACCGCTAATAACGATGACTCGACCTTCGCCGTGTCCGATAAGGTTTACGACCGTGCATTTGTCATCAACCTGGATACCAAGGGTGTGCCCTTCGATGCCCCCGTCACGGAATCCAAACGCGTACCCTATTCCCACGTGGCCGCCCTGTACGATAAGGCAGTGGCAGAAAATCCCGTATCGGATGAAACGCTGGAAAAAGTGGCTCTCTTGGATAATTACGTCATTGAAAAGTTCCGTGTTGCCTTCGGTAACCGTATCATGAAACAGTTGAAGATCTTCCTGCCCGTATACGTCGCCTGCGGCGGCAGCGAGTATGAAGCGCTCGACTATCTGCTGGCCACCAAGGTGTTCCGTAAATTCGAAAGCTTGAACCTTTCCCTGATTCGTGATGAAATCAAGGGCTTGATTATGTATATGGATACTCTGTTCGGTAAGGAAGTCATGGGCGAATGCTACGCCTTCCTGCGCCGTCTGCAGAGAACGTTCTGACGCGGTAAAGGAGAAATCCCGCCATGGACGAGAAAAACGAATTGGAAGAAATGGAGGAAAAGACGGCCGCAGCGCCCGACGCGCTCGACGTTCCCGAGGTGTTTACCACCGAGGAAGACGAGCCGACGCTGACCGACGTTGACACCTCCGATCTCGAGGCCAACATACGCGCGCCCGAGATTATAGATAATATGGAAGCAAATCCCGCCGAGGGGGAAACCAATTCCACCACAGACGTGGAACCCGCCCCCGCGCAAGCCGCCCCGGAAACGGAACAAAGCGACGGCGGTGAACCTGCCCCGGACGAACCTGCCGCAGATGCTGCAAATACTGCAGATGCTGTCGAAGACGTAGAGGCAGATGACGCTGCCCAAGAAACGGCCGAACAGCCGAAACAAAACGCAAAACAAAACGCCATTGACTGGATGTTCGACGATACCATGTCCTACTTCAACAGTATGGTCACGGGCGTCAACTACTATCCCGAGCTGCTCTCCGTGATGCAAGGCGGTCAGGCGCAGATTTCACTGCACCGCCGCTATATGCTCAAGGCCATCGATGAAAAGTGGGTCAACATCGTGGAGGATTCGCTGCCGTCACTCGACGTCTGCATCCGTAATCCCCGCCACTATATCGAGGAAATCGAGGAGATTTTGCCCATCGAGTTGTCCCGCAACATTTTTCCCCGTTCCGTCAAACATCTGGCCCAGCATACCGACTACATCAGCCAAATTCAGGGCGATGAAATCACGCCCTCCAAAATCCTCAACGTCTTCCGTGAGGATACCATCCAGACCTACGAAAATAAATTCGTCAATACCCTGATTCTGCGCCTGTTCATTTTCGTCAACCGCCGCTATGAGATTGCCCTGCGGGAGGGAAGCGACGAAAAGGACACCATGCTGGACTTTTCCAACGAGTTCGAGCACGGCGAGACCAAGGGTAAGGTGACCGTGCACCTGGAACTGGACGAAAAGCCCACCCCGGGTGAAGTGGTCAAAAACTATACGTATACCACCGACGTGTGGAAGCGTGTCGAAAAGCTGAATAATATTATCCTGACCTATATGAACTCCAAATTCGTGGAGGATATGGGCAAGAGCTATATCCGTCCCCCCGTCATGCGTACCAACGCCCTGATGAAGAACAAGGACCTGCACCAGCTGCTGGTACTGTGGGAATTCATCAACTCTTATGAGGGTGCCGGGTACTCCATGCTCGTGCAGGACGACCTGGAAAACGTGGACGCCAAATATCAAAGTGCGTTGTACGCCACGACCGCCATGCAGTATCTTGTCTTCCGCGACAGCGTCGAGCACGGCTTTGCCAATAACGAAACGCTGGATTCGCACCTGACGGATAAACCCGTCATGCCCGAAATCGTGGATAAACTGCCCGAGGAGACCGAGGTCCCCGCCGTGAGCACGCCCGAAAACGCGCCCGCCGAAAAGGCCAAAAAGCAGGCGGATAAGAACGCACCGCGTTCGCTGCGCGATACCGGTACCGACCCGGCAAAATACCGCCAAAAGAAGCTCAACGCCTTCGAGCGCACCGTTTCCCTGGCTTTGGAAATCGCCCTGCAGACGGCCGATAAGATGGAGGAACTCAACCCCTACGTGCCGCCGCGGGATCCCGAGGAAATTGCCGAGGAAGAGGCAGCCGCCGCTGCCGCCGCAGCCGAGGAGGCTGCACGCATCAAGGCAGAAGAAGACGCTGCCGCTGCTGCCGCAAAGGCCGCAGAAGAAGAGGCCGTAAAGGCGGCCGCACAGGATGCGGAAGAAGAAACCGCAGAAACGGATGCCGTCGATGCCGAAACGGATAATTCGGATGAAGCACAAACGGGGACGCTTGTCGTGACGGATAATGCCGAAGGTGCAGACACGGTTGACACCGTTGAAGCCGTTGATGCCGTTGATGCTGTCGATGCTGCCGAAACTGCAGAAATTGCAGAACCGCCAGAAACTACGGATGCTGCTGATGCAACGGATACTGTTGATACAACGGATATTACGGAACCCGTTGGGGCAACGGAAACGATTGAACCTGTTGAAAACGCAGAAATGGCCGAACCCATAGCATCTGTTGGTGCTACCGAACCTGTTGAAACTGCAGAAGCGGATGACGTGCGCGAACGGGATGATGAACCGGTGCCGCAAACGCCTGCCGCCAACGGGGCAGCGTCTTTCGCACACACGATTGCTTTTGCCGTGGATATTGACGGTGACGGCGATGCGGATGCCGTGGTCGATACCACCGGTGACGGCATACCCGATGCAGTTGTGATGAACGACGGCAACGGCATCACGGCCGCATCTACTATCGACCATTCGATTGAAGTGCCGGATGCAAAGGTCGACCCCGAGTTCCGCGCGACCATTCACTTCTCGGGCAGCGAACCTGCTGCAAATACAGAACAAGCCGAACCGACAGAATCACCCAAGCATCGATTCAACCCGCTTGGATGGCTCCGCCGCAAAATTAAGTCCCGTGGGAAAGAAACAAAATCTGACGCGGAACCGAATGACGAGGTAAACCGCCGTGGATAATCAAAACGAACAAAATATGCAATTGCACAATGAATCGGCAGTCGAAGCTCTGCCGGCAGAAACGAAAAAAGGAAAAATAACCGTCGGTGCCGTCGTGCGTGCCTGCTTCGACGTCATCGTCTACGTGCTGATTGCCGCCATGATTTTGGTGGCCGCAGGACTTATGCTCAGCAAGGCGCAGGGCAAGACCTTCTTCTTAGGGGGCAAATCCATCATGTGGATTATGACCGGCAGTATGGATGATGACCTCAACCATACCATCCCGGCACAAAGCTACGTTTTAATGGAAAAGGTCACCGACCCCGATACCCTGCAGGTCGGCGATATCATCTGTTTCCATTCCGATGACCCGGATCTGCAGCGCCTGTCCACCGATTTGGTGGTCCACCGCATCGTGGAGGTCATCGATCCTGCCGACAGCGCCACGGGCAAACGGGAGTTCCGTACCCGCGGTGACGCCAACTACGTCACGGACCGCTATACGGTCAAGGCCGATAAGGTCGTGGCCAAGTACGTCGAAAATCTGCCCCTGATGTCCTTCTTCGGCAGACTGCTCGCCAGCGTCTACGGTATCATCCTGCTGGCAATCATCATTGTCGCCGCCATCTTTACCGTTTACATTCCCGAACTCAAACGCCGCGCCGAACAGGACGCAGCCGATATGGAAGCGGAAGAAGCTGAACTGCGCAAAGCCGAGATCCAAAGAAAAATCGCAGAGGAAGTTGAGAAGCTGCGTCTGGCTGAACAATCCAAACCAAGCAGTTCAAACGGTCAGGTTGATTCGGCGCAGCCGGAGCAAGCTGAGCAGCCGGACGACGTTGATCATCCAAAATCGGAATGACGTAACGTTATTGCCAAAATCCCATTAAATCATTTTTTAAATCATCCATTATAACTTCCATTTCGCGCAAAGGAGTTTACCATGTTTAAAAAATTCAAGCTCAAAAAAGAACTGAAGGAGTTGCAGCAGCAGATCTTATTCTTGGAACAAAAACGTACCCGTTCCGAGGCAGCCATTATTTCCGCACTTTTGAAACACGTTGACCCCGCCGATGACGACGTGGACTATTTCAATACCTATACGGCGCAAATTGACGACCTGGAACTGCGTATCCGGGAAATCAACGAGCAAATGAACGTTCTGTGACCTTCAACGGCAACAGTTGTCAAGCAGTCACAAACGATGCAAAACACCCTAACAAACGTATCGGATTGAAATTGAACGGAGGATTAACGTATGTTTAAAAAATTAGCTTTAAAGCGTAAAATTGAACAATGCAAGAAAAATATGGCCAAACTGGAAAAAGAGCGCGCCGAGTCCCAGGCAAAACTGGTGGACGAGGTACTGGTCAACCACGTGGAGCCCGATCCCGAGGCTGTTAAAATCTTTGACGAAATCACGCCGAAGATTGATGCCGAACGCGAAAAAATGATTGGCTACGCCAATGAACTGAAAGCGTTGGAAGCAAAAAAGAAAGCATAATATTTTTTATATTGTGCAATTGCAAAGCACGGCAGAACGGTCGTGCTTTGTTGTCATATAGCCAAAAGACCATCTATCGGAATGGAGTTAATGAATTGAAAATATGACAGATTTGACTAACGTTTCTGACAATACCAATATGGAACAGGACACCGCAGCGGAAAATTTGGAAAAGGTCGTCGCCGACGCCCCCGCCGAACCTTTGCAAGACGTTACTTCAACCACCGAAGAAAACGTCCCCGCCGAACCTTCGCAGGACGCCGCCCCGGCCGCCGAAGAAAACGCCGCTGAACCTCAAACTGCCTCCGCCCCTGAACAAAAACCTGCGGATAAACAACCTGACCCTGTTGTCGAAAAGCACAAAAAGCAGGAAAAGAAGTCGGGTATTAAGGACCACGCCCGTGATATCCTGTTCATTCTCGTCATGATTATTTGTGCGGCGCTCATCAGTGTCTGCGTCATGATGTTGGACGAATATAACAACGAGTTGCGCAACCAGGCAGCCACGGCAGCCAAGGCCATCTCGGCCGAACTGTCCGTCCCTATGCAGCAGACCGTCAACGATTATAATGCCCGTGCTTACCACGTGGCGCATAACGTTGTCAATTATCGCACCGAAGTGGAGCAGGGCGCTTTCCTGTCGAGCTTGGATACGTCTTCCGACGAGGCCTACAACGGCGTCTACCTGGTGCGTACCTGCCTGGACGGTGTCGTGTATACCCTGGGCGGGGAAGCCGCCGCGAACGAGGACCCGCTGATTACGGCGGCCGCCGGCAAAAAATACGGGTATATGATCGGTAACGTCTACGACAGCGAAAACAACAAACAGGCGATTGCCTTTTATGCGCCCGTTACGGGTTCCCCCTATATGGACGGCATTGTGCTGTACTATTCCTCGGAGCTGCTGCGCACAACCGAAGACGTTACGTCCGTTTTGGGCGAACAAACCGAAGATGCCGAGCTGCTCGCCCTGTGCGATACGACCGGTACCATGCGGGAAATTGCGCATAATAACGATGATATTTTTGCCTCCAACTATAACCTGATGGAGCAGCTGCCGCAGCTGGCAGATAACGAGGAACTCGGCAATACGATTGCCATGGCCATGGCTATGCACCAGTCGGGTGTGTGGAACCTCAAATTCAATTACGTGGATTACGTGCTGTTTTTGGTCCCTGTGGACGCCGCCAGCAACCTGTCCTATTTCGGTCTGTTTAAATCGGAGGATCTGTATACCTCCGGTTATGAATTCGTCAACACGATTTTGGGTGCCCTGGTGCTGCTCGGCATCATTTTGTTGGGCTTCGCCCTGTACAGCATTATTTCCCGTAATATCACCGAAAAACGTATTTATAAAATGAAGGCGTATAACGAGGAACTCGAGTGCTTCACCCGCTTCGGTTTTGAAAAGGAACTGGAGGACGTGGTGAACCGCAACCGTTCTTCCAAGTTTGCCGTCGTTACCGTTTCCATTTTCCACTTTAAGTTTATCCGTGAGCAGATCGGTGTCATTCCTGCCACGGCAGCGCTGAAGTACGTCAAGACCCTGATTAAAAAGTTGAAGGCCAACGAGGAAATCTTCGGCTACGACGACGAGGGCCGATTCCTGATGCTGGTGCATTACCGTAACCGCGAGGGGTTGGTGGAACGGCTGAACCAGCTGTATTCGCTGGGTGTCCGCTATAAGGGCCTGCGTGATTTCAACCTGCGTCTGCAATTCGGTATTTGCGAAATCCAATCCAATAACAACGTTGAGGGTCACGTGCTGGTCGACGATGCACTGCAGGCTGCCGTTGCCGCAGACCTGAATAACGTCTCCCGTTACCGCTTCTTCGACGAGGAATTGGGCCGTGCCGCCGCCGATAACGCCGAAATTGAAACGCGTATGGAACAGGCACTGGAAAACGGTGAATTCTACCTGTATTTCCAGCCCAAGTTTAATATTGAAAAGAACTACCAGGAGGGCTGCGAGACGCTGTCCCGTTGGCTCGTGCCGGACGAAAACGGCGTGCTCAAACCCTTCTCCCGTCCCGACGTCTTTATTTCGGTCTTTGAAAATAACGGCTTCATCGTGCGCTTCGACCGCCAGGTCTATGAGAACGTATGTAAGTATATCAACGAAACCGTTGCGGCCGGCCGCCCGCTGTTCCCGATTTCGGTCAACGTGTCGCGTGTCACGGCTATGCAGGCCGACTTCGTCGACACCTACGCCAAGATCAAACAAAAGTACGGCATTGCCGATAACTTCATCATGCTCGAGTTTACCGAATCGTTCGCCAACGAAAACTACGAGGCCATGCTGGATATCGTCAACCGCCTCCACGCAGCAGGCTTTAAGTGCTCCGTGGACGACTTCGGTTCCGGTTATTCTTCCTATAACTGTATTAAGTCCCTGCCTATGGACGAAATCAAGCTGGATAAATTCTTCCTGGAAAAGGGCCTTTCCACCGACCGCGACGATGCGATCATTTCCAGCGTCATCTCGGTTGCCAAGCAGGTGGGCATGAAGGTCACGCAGGAAGGTATCGAAACCAAGGAAGAGTTGTTCCGCCTCAAGCGCCTCGGCTGCCAGGTCATCCAGGGATACTATTATTCCAAACCCCTGTCCGTCGCCGACTATATTGCCTTTACAACAGACGAAAGCCATAACAGAATGCAGGAGTTAATGATGAAGTGATTTGGAACAAATCACTTCATCATTAGGGATGCCGTAAGGCAGCCCGGATGATGAGGCCCCCTTCGTCGGCTCCCTTGTGTAGAAGTGTAGCCCGCAAGCGGGCGCATGTTCGCTGCGCTCTCTATGCGAGCTGTCAGCCCTCGTATATGAGCGGTGGCTTTGCCACGGCAGTGTTTAACTGCCGAGCGAATACGTGCGCACTTGTGCGCTGGAGTTCAGGCTGACTGAGGGATTTAGCCTGCAAGCAGGCACGTGTTCGCTTCGCTCTCTACGTGGTCTCCGTGGCAATGAACCTGAAAAGGTGATCCGCCACAGGCGGAG
>DCGU01000059.1 GCA_002315325.1 Clostridiales bacterium UBA1770 | reverse complement strand
AAGCGTTGTTGAGGTGCGTGACCGGCGAGAAAACGGTCGCACGTTGCGAAACGTCACGCTCAGTGGTCTTTCTGCGTACGATTCAAAATATCCAACTGTACCGCACGGTCAAGAGTCACGTAGTAAGCCGAGAAGCCGGAAACGCGCACCACCAGGTTTTGGTACTTTTCGGGGTGGTCCATGGCGTCGCGCAGCACCTCTGCAGACGTCGCGTTGATTTGGATTTCCTGTCCGCCGCCGGCAAAATAGGTGCGGATGATGGCCGCTAATTTGGCACGCTTTTCATCGCTGAACATGGCGGGGGAGTACTTCTGATTCACCACGCTGCCCGTTGCCACGCAGGTGTAGTCGGGCTTGCACAAGCTGTGAATGGAGGCGGTGGCACCGCGTACGTCGCGGCCGTACGTCGGGGATGCCGCGTCGGACAGCGGCTCACCTGCCAATCGGCCGTCCGGCGTTGCACCGATGTCGCGGCCGGCATAAATGTTGCTGACGTTCGCCGCCATACAGGTGTAGTAAGCGCCGCCGTCACGCGTCTTGAAACGGCTGAATGCCTTGTAGGCATAATCGGTCAGCCATACGGCGTATTTATCAACGAAATCGTCGTTATTGCCGTATTTCGGCGCGGCAATCAGCTTTTCGCGCAGTTCCTCATAGCCCTCGAAATTGGCGTTCAGCGCGTCGCGGATTTCTGCGAGCGTGGCACTCTTGTCAACAAAGGCGACTTTTTCAATGGCGGCCATAGCGTCGGCCATCGTGCCGATGCCCATCACGGCCACACCGTGTACCGACGGGTATTTGGCGCCGCCGTTGTTGATATCCAGACCCCTGCCGATACAGTCCGTGCAGAAGCAGGACAGGAACGGGTCGGGCATATATGCCTGGTTGATGCCGTTGTTGGAATTGTTGAACCGTGCGTAGTATTCCGCTGCCGTGTTGTCAAACTGTTTTTCAAATGCCGACAGGAATTCGCCCATAGTGTGGATGTCTTCAAGCGCGCCGGTATCCACACCCAGCGTGTCGTTGAACTTGCCCACACCGCGGTTGAACACGTATTCGAACAGGCGCGGCGTGTCAAAGCGGCCGTCGGACCACGGCGGCTGACAGCCGGTGATAAAGTTCTCAATGCAGCCCACCATACAGTAGTTGTATAGGTCTTCTTTTTCGTAACCGTAACGGGACAGGGCCGCCAAATTGACGTCGTCGTTCATCAGCGCCGGATATCCGAGTCCCGTGCCGATGGACTGCAGGCATCTGTCCAGGAAATCGTCGGGTGAATTTGCCGTCAAACGGACGGACAGGTTGGGTCCCGGTACCTGGCAGTTTTTCACGGCTTCCAGTACGCAGTCGGACAGTCCATTGAGGGCACAGCTGCCGTCAACGTTCAACCCGCCGAGACAGATGTTGATGACGTCCCCGCCGTTTAACTTGATGAAGACGTTCTCCAATAATTCCACAACGTCGTCGTTCGTAATAATGCCGTTTTCGATATCTTTTTGATAGAAAGGATACAAATATTGGTCGATTCGCCCCAGTGCCATGGCACCGCGTCCCTCCATACGGAAGGCGTTGTGGATAAACCAAACCAGCTGCAGTGCCTGCGCAAAAGTCTGCGGTGCACTGTCAAGCAGCGCGCGGCAGTTGTTCGCAATGGCGGATAGGCGTGCATCGTCGTATCCGGCGGTGCCGCACAGTGCCTGTGCTTTGTCCGCATAGCGGCGAATCAGGTCCAAAAAACCGCGCAGCGTTGTTTCCATACCGTCCAGCGTGGCAAGTCTGTCTGCGTCGCCGGCGTGTGCCTTACGCGCGGCGGCAACGGCATCCAGCAGTCCCGTAACGCCGCCCTGTAAAACGGGGCGGAACTCTGCGGCATAATGGTCGTTGTTTTCATGGAAACCGCGGTGACGGTACCAGTTGTATTCGTGCTTTAAATAGTTGAACCCGGGGACCGTGTCGTCGGCATACAGGCAAAACTGGTTGCCGACAATCAGGTCGCTCGGCATAATATAGACCGGCGTTTCGGTAAACAGCGAATAGACACCGGCGGCGCGCAGTTCGGTCGGTGCGGCGGCGGGATTCTTGCGGTACCCCAGCGCAATATAGTATTCCCGTGCGGACGAGCCGGCGGGCGTATGCTGCATTTCTTCGTTTAACGTTTGAAAAAGTTTCATGGACGGTTGCTGTCTCCTTTTTCTCTGCGGTTTTTTCACAAAAGTGCCGATAAGACTGATAATAGATAGTATTAGTATATCACTTATATGATATTATTGCAATCCTTATTGAGACAAAGTTATATTAACGTCTTGTTTTCGTTGACACGGCTATCCCGTCGCGTTATAATAGAACTAAGAACAAAATGCCAAACGCCAAACGACAAACACAATCCTATTTTGGAGGTAACAATTGTGGGACGTATTGAAAGACTGCACGACGAGGCCCTGTCATTTGACCATCACGGCGATCGTGACCGTTTTTTATATTTGTTTTTCAGCAAGTATCGGTTCGGCAGTGACGAAACCGAGTACGAACGGTATGCCGAGGCATACGTCTACGCGCTGGAAAATATGCATCCCGTCATCGGCGACGACGAGTTAATTGTCGGCCGCTATGATAAGACCATGTCGCCTGCGGAAAGGGCAGAGTGGGATGCGTCCGTGAGCCAAGCCGTCAAGGTGCGTTCCTCGCAGGCCGGCGGCGGACAGGAATCCCATATGGCGGTGGATTACGATCTGTTGCTGCAAAAGGGGATTTCCGGGCTCATCCGGGACGTGCAAACGTTGTCGGAAAAGGCAGCGGAGGATAAGAAACAGTTTTATACCTGCTGTGTTGCCTGCTTGGGTGCCGTTTGTACCTATGCCGCCCATTATGCCGCAGCCGCACGGGCACTGGCGTCGTTGACGTCGGATGCCGTACGCAAAGCAGAACTGTTGCAAATTGCCGATGCCTGTGAAAACGTGCCGCTCAACCCGCCGCGCAGCTTTTTCGAGGCCGTACAGTCGGTGCATTTTTTGACGTTTTGCCTGTCACTGGATCCCCTAAAACCCTATCCGCTGCAGTTCCAATTGGGGCACCCCGACCGTTATCTCTATCCCTATTATCAAAAGGATATGGCCGCCGGCGTGCTGACGAAAGAACAGGCACAGGAAATCTTGGATTGCCTCGGCGTACAAATCAATATGCGCGTGCCGGACGGCCTGTCCAGCGGGTATATGATCGGCGGTCGTGACGACGTCGGCAATACCGTCGCCAATGAACTGACCGACTTGTGTCTGCAGGTGGTGGAGGACGTGCACCTGGTCTATCCCGCCGTCGGTCTCTGCTATACGACGGACACCCCGGACACCGTGATGAATAAGGCCTGTGACTTTTTGACTAAGGGCTATTCCCACCCGGCGCTGTTTAACGACGACGTCATTGCGCGCGGTCTGCAATACTACGGTGTCGATGAAAAGCAGTCACATAACTATATCCACAGCACCTGCGTGGAAATCACACCGGTTGCCGCCTCCAACGTGTGGGTGGCCAGCCCCTATACCAATATGCCGCAGCTGCTGCTCGATATCATGAACCGCGAGTACGACTCCTTTGACGCGTTGCTCACGGCGTACTATGCCTATTTGGACGAACGCATTCGTACCAATTTTGAAAAAGAGAATAACAACCGTATTGCCCGCAATGCCCATTCCGTCAGTCCTTTATTGTCCTGCTTCGTCAACGACTGTCTGTCGCGCGGTCGCGATATTGAAAAGGGCGGGGCGCGGTATAACTGGATTATGCCCTCCTTCGTCGGCATTGCCAACCTGGTCGATGCCCTTTACGCCATCCGCAAAATCGTCTTTGAACAAAAGCGGCTGACGCTGTGCGCCTATAAAGAAATCCTGGACGCCAACTATGCGGGGCACGAAGACCTGCAGGCCGAAATTTTGCACGGAATGGCCAAATACGGCAACGATAATGACGAAATCGATGCGTTTTTCGGACAGGTGACGGCGCATATTGCCGACGTTTGCGAACAGTACCGCAGCCTGTTTGACGGCCGCTTAATTCCCAGCGCTTTCTGCTGGGTCATGCACGAAAAGTTCGGCCGCGACACCGGCGCCACGCCGGACGGCCGCACCTGCGGCTTCCCCTTGGGCGACGGCTCGGGGCCCTGCCAGGGCAGGGAGCAAAACGGCCCGACAGCCTCTATCCTGTCTTCCACCAAATGGGACCATACCAAGTTTATCGGCGGCGTTGCCGTCAATCTCAAGTTTGCCAAGTCTTCGTTGGGCCCCGGTGCTATTGAAACAATCAAGGCTTTGGTGAAAACGTACTTTGCGCGCGGCGGTTTCGAGCTGCAGGTCAACTGTACGGATAACGCCGTTTTGCGTGCCGCACAACAGAACCCGGAAGCCTACCGTGATTTGTTGGTTCGTATCGGCGGCTACAGCGATTATTACGTCCGTCTTTCACCGCAGATGCAGGCCGAGCTGATTTTGCGTACCTCGCACGAAATTTGACGTATGAACGCTGTAAACGGTATCGTATTTCGTATTCAAAAATTCTGCGTCAACGACGGGCCCGGCATCCGCACGACAGTTTTCTTTAAAGGATGTCCCTTGCATTGTGCCTGGTGCCATAACCCCGAAAGCCAAAACGCAGGCCCCGAGATTTTGTGCTACCCCGAAAAGTGCGTCGGCTGCGGCCGCTGCCGTAACGTCACCGAGAGGGACGGCGATTTTGTCTGCTATAACGACGCCAAGGCGGTTGCCGGTAAGCCAATGACGGCGGACGCGGTGATGGCGTCCGTTTTGCGTGACAAGCCCTTTTACGAACAATCCGGCGGCGGGATGACGCTGTCGGGCGGGGAACCGCTCTTTCAGTTTGATTTTGCCCTGGAATTGTTGCAAAAGGCCAAGGCGGCGGGGCTGCATACGGCATTGGAAACCTGCGGGTTTACGACGGCCGAAAACCTGTCCGCCGTCGCCCCCTTTACCGACCTGTTTTTGTTCGATTGGAAGGAAACCGATACGGCACGGCATCAAGCGTATACGGGCGTCGGCAATGAACGCATTCTGTCCAATTTGGTACTGCTGAACGACCTGCACGCGTCGGTCGTGCTGCGTTGTCCCATTGTGCCCGGTGTCAACGACCGCCCCGACCACTTCGACGGTATCGCCGCCCTTGCCGATCGGTACGACTGTATCGAACGGGTGGAAATCGAGCCCTATCACCGCTTCGGTGAGGCAAAATATGCGGCACTGAACCGTCCTGTCCCATCGTTTGCACAGCCGACCGATGATGAAAAGCAGGCTTGGCTTGCCGCCCTGTCGGCACGCTGCGCCAAACCCGTTCGCTTTTCTTAAATGAGTGATACGTAAAAAACACGCTGCAAAACAGCGTGTTTTTTTAGGTGCTTTTACAGTTGTAAAAAAAACGTCTTGCGGATAAACGCATAATCGTGTATAATAGTGCCAATGAAAACCGGAAGGGAACAGAAGCGTTTATGAACTATATCACCGTCAAAGAAACTGCGGATAAATGGGGCGTGTCGGAACGCACCGTGCAGCATTACTGTGTCGTTTCCAAAATCCCGGGTGCCAAGTGCATCGGTAAACAATGGTTGATTCCGGAAACGGCGGAGCAGCCGACGGACGGGCGCAAAAAACGAGCGGGCGAATCGGCGGCTCCCTATCATTTCCCGATTTTATGTTTCTCCCCGTACTTTGAACAACGGGAAGAAATGAATGACGCGGAGAAGAAACTCCTGCAGGCGCAGCTGCTGCACTGGGAGGGTAAATTCTATGACAGCATGGTTGTCTGCCGCGAACTGCTGGCCGATGACCTGCCGCCCTATTTGGCATTCGGTACCCATTTTGCCTTTGGGTTTAATGCATTGCTGCTGGGTCTTTATGCCGAATATCAGGGCGCATTGGACGCACTGCGGCAGATTTTGGACGCACAAACGGAGTATCGGGAAGATCTCAAATTAATCATTGCCGCCTTAACGTATCACGGCACGATGAATTGCGCCGATTTTATGAAAATAGATCCGCTGCAATTGTCAACGGAGGCGGGATATTATTATAAATATTTAACGATAATGCAGATGATTCTTTCCCCCAAAGAGACCGGTATTCCCTCGTTCGGATTACTGTATGCGGATTTCCTCACGATACCGCAGTCCCTCACACCGGTGTACAACACGTACTGCTTTATGCTCGGCGTGCAGAAAGTGCATGCGTGTGATATTGAAACAAGAAGAAAATTCTTGGAAAAGGCCATTCAAACAGCCGTTTCACAGGGATGGACGTGCCGGCTTACGAAATATTTATCCTTTGAACCGCAATTGGTTTTTGAAATAGCATCGTCTCTTTGCGGGAAAAGCTTTGCGAAAAAAATACGTGAACGGCAAAAGCTCAACGTGCGCAACTGGATGATTTGCAGTCGGTTTGAAAAGGTGCCGAGCTTGTGGACCCAATTTGACGTGGAGCAGAGGGAACTGCTGTTATTGATTTCCTATGATTATTCTTACGAACAATTGGCCAAAATAAAGGGCAGGACCGTGAGTGAAATGAAAAAGGAGATTGGTTTCCTGTGCAATGCTGTCGGTATAGAGACCAAGGCGCAACTTGTTAAGTACAGCGGCAACGTCTACAACGGTACGTCGGCAAATATTGACGTTTGACACAATACGTACGTACGACACAACAAAAGTCTGGCGGCACCGGTTATGCGGTACTGCCAAACTGTTTTTTTACGGTTCTGTGACGGTGTATCCCGCCGTCGCCAATACCGCCAAAGCCCCCTCAAAGTTATCTTTTTTGACCAGAATATAGTCCGTGTTGTAGGTGGACACGGCAAAGATGCCGATGCCGTTGTCCGCCAATACCCCGGCTATTTTGGACAGAATCCCAATCAGGGAAAAGTCCAATATACCCACGATGCGGAATCCGCGCCAGTCGTCGTCGCGCGTCAGCGTTGGGGCGGGGACGTCCTCCGTTTTGCACACCAGCGACAGTTCTTCATCGGTTTTGCCGATGAAATAAAAATCGCGCGTCAAATCAAGGGCGGCAATATCTGCAACCTTGCACACCGTCAAATCATAGGGTATTTTCTGCAGTTCCATATCGTTCAATTTTTCCGCCCGTACGCTTCGCTAAACGCGATGACCCAACCGGCAATCATGACGCCGTTGCAAAGCGTAAAGGGAACGATGGTGTGCGTGCCGTGTAACGATCCGAATAATCCGGTCATGCCGTTGTAGTTCCACGGGTTCATCGCCGCATAAATCAAAAATGCGGCACAAAAAACCAGGCCGATAACGGCAGTCAAAATACCGAGTGCGATTTTGTTGTTCATACTTACCCCCAAAACGTAAACTTTTTGTTTAAAATATTATAAAACAGTGCCGGCGGAATGTCAATCCGGGCAAAAATGAATACAGCGCATCGGATATCGATATTTGCAGGGAAATTTGCCGGATAACGATAGGCATATTTGAAATGTCATAAAATACAGGCACAAAACGTATTGAAATGTCATAAAGTAAAACGCAAAAATATATTGAAATGTCAGTCAATTTATGATATGATTCTTTTGAAAAGTCATTTTGGAGGTGTTTTATGCTTTATAGTAAAATGGAAAACCTCATTGAATCTCATTTGAAATCGGACTGACTTGAAAATTCGGGCAATTTCCAATCCTGCTTTTCCGTTGATAGAATCTACCGAAAAAAACTATTGAACTATCCGGTAAGGATTACACCATTCACAGTGCATTAAATGCATTTGTCTCAAACGAGGATTACCACGTAAAGAAAGCATTTGTGGTTTCAAATGAGAGAAAGGTAGAAACGGTTGATAAAATCACGTACCTGCCGATTTATTACGTGATGGTTTTGAAAAGGAGTTTTGTATGCTGAAACCGTTGAGTCAAAAAACGTTGGAAACGAAATACGCGTCGCTGGGACTGTCCGAAAAAAAGCTGGATGCTTTGCATGCGCATTTTCGTGCCGTTGCCAATCTGTACGGCATGATGAGCGTGCAGGAAGCGTGGGATTTGTTCAGACAATACGAAGGAACTGTGTTTGTGCATAAAAAAGAGTTCGTTGCTTTTGCCGGTGTTGCGCAACGACAAGAGGATTTGCCGTATTACGTGATCGATATCAATGAGGTCTTTAGTGAAGAAAAGCCGCTTGACGAAATGCGGCTGATTGTGAACAAACGCCTGGTTTTAAGAGGCATGCACCGTTTTTATCCGATGTATGCTCTTTACGATAAATGTCAAAAATATTCGATATACGTCCCCGAAAAGGACGTTTTCCGGTCATTTGTTGAAGATCGGTTTTATCAAACCAAGGCGGGGAAGGAAATGGTTGCGTTTATCAGCGCACTAAAGACCACCGGTTGCGGTTTCGACATATCAAAAGAAAAGCTTAAATTAAAGGATGTCAATGGACAAAGCGTGAAGGGAAAACGGTTGGACAGTTTTTCGTTTATTACCCCCGATGAACAGTTTGATATTGATTACACGAAAAATGAAACGACTAAAAAAGCTTTGACGCAGGAATATACCGAGCTTGCCTCAACAAAGGCATTGAATCTCATCAAAAGACGAATCCTGGAGGGGGAATTCTTCGATGACGTTTCGGCAGTCAGCACCAGAATTGAAACGTTGAGAAGAGATTTTGGCGTGGAAATGACGATGGCAACAGTGCAAAAATTCATTGCACTTTACACGGAACTGCATAATACGTCGCATATGTGGTGTATGTTCGGCTGGTCTCCGAACGAATTGTCGGCAAAATACGGCTCAGGCAGGCCGAAATCCATCTCCATCGGTCCCAATATGAAGGAAATGATTGCAAACGGCGAACTGGATCCCGATGATTTGCGAAAAAAACTTGACGAGCTCGGCATCGAAATGATTTTGTGAGGAACTAAGAAAAAGCAGACTGATGTTTTTTTCAGTCTGCTTTTTCTTGGGGGGAATAGAAGGGAAGAGATGAGCCTTACTTTTGCTCATTGTCCCGATTTTTATTTTCTCTTTTATTCATTTTTTCAGTTTTCTGTATTTTTATGAAATAAACAATGCCAATAGAAAATAATATCAAGTCAAGAAACACTATGATGGTTTCCAAAACAAGAATAACACGTGAATGATTGGAAAAGGAACTCAAAAGTAAAAACGCTAATCCTAAAAGAACACCCAGGAAACACAGTGTATTAAATATACTTTTATATTTTTGTAAATGGTCCATACAATCTCCGTAACGCAATACAATTGTTAAAAAGCAATTACAAAGTAGTATTAGCTTTTTTTAATTATGATACATTTTTATTATTTTGTCAAGTTGGCCATTTCGTGACATGAAGTACTCGCTGCGCTCGCAGGAAGCATGTTTGATGCGCGCCCGTTCTCCTCCGTGTGCCGAAGGCACAAGCGTTTTCCCCAAGCCTCCTCCGTGTGGGGGAGGGGGACCGCTTTAGCGGTGGAAGGAGTTCATTGTTAAATTATGCGTTATTTCAACGTGTGTGAGAAGGTTTCCGCCAATCCAGTCCAATGTGCGAGGCATATAAGTCGGACGATGGTTGTATATTTTGTATAGGTGAAGTGTTTGCTGTGCAAACGTGAAAGGGAGCAACTTTTTCTATGGAATGAACCTCCCGGTCTCGCCACGGCAGTGTCCCACTGCCTGCTCGGTCGGTTCGACGGCTCTGACAGCCCACCGGGCTGTCATTCACTACCGTCTCACCCTCCGGGTATTCGCCCTTCGGGCTCATAACCCAAGTTTGTGCGAGCCCAAGCTCGTCCCGCAACCAAAAAGAAAAAGCACCCGTATGGGTGCTTTTTCTTTTTGGCAAGTGCGACCCAAAAAGATGCCAAGCGATTTGTTAAGCAAATCTGGGCATTTTCAGGGCTTTTCGGGCTTTTTCAGCCCGGAATTCTTTATTTGCGACAATTTTTCTTGACTTTGAAACGAAAAATCTCGCGACCAAAAAAGATGCTACTATTATGTATTTTGGTTGCCCTCGGATTTTCCTTCGGCCGGCAACAGTATACTCGCAAAATTTATTAACGATGATTCTTTATAGAGCGGCTCACGTGATACACGATTTTTTCTCAATGCTTTTTTAAAGCCATTGAGATATGTCGCAAATTCTTTTTCGATGTCACTATAATCGTTTGTTAAAATTGTGCTTTGAGAATTTGGAATAGTCGGCGCAAGAGGGGTCTCGATTTGATTTGCATCATTTACAATTAGCGCATATCTGTAATCCAACCCCGCTTTTGGCCTTTTATGTGATGGCACTGCATGACCAATTCTGCCGAAAAGTCTTTCGGCATCACCCAAATGATTTCTTAATGGAATATAATAATCGTTGCCATCTAAAGACACTTTTACACAGATATAAGCACGTTGTGCTTGCTTGGCGATATTACCTGGATCAAGCATTTTAACAAAAGACGCGTTGTCAACAAAATATTGACTTTTAATAAAATATTCTTGCACAGACATTTTTGCTCCATAATAGTTAAGGAGAAGCACTATCGGCTTCTCCTTAACAAGTTCTTCGGTTTTTTATTAGCCAGGTGTCCCGACAAACCCCTCGCAATTTCTTCGGTTTTTTATTAGCCAGGCGCTTCCGACAAACGCCTCAAACGAAGAGCATAACTCTTTGTACATTATTATACTCCGGCGGAGCATTAATGTCAATAGTTTTTTTAAAAATGTCAAATATCTTTTTGTCTTTTGGCGTAAGATTTACCAAGATGGATAAATGATTATTATTTGGAAAAAGTCGTTTGCGCTTTATTGGATCACGAAAAACACTTATTTGCCACTCTTGTTGTTCCCATTATCACGGCTGTGCCAGTATTCGTTGTTGTTCGGATTATGCTGATTGGCATACGAATTCAACTGCGACTGAGTGTGCGTATTTCCGGACACTCCATGACCGCCTTGTTTGCTCATCTCCGTTTTCCTCCGTTTCTGAAAAGTCTTTGATGGACTTCATTCACGGCTTCGACATAGCAGACAAACGACGGATGATTTGTGTCCCCGTGTTCCAAATACATGTTCTTCAAATCCACGTATTTTTCCCGCACTTGGAGCCACTCCCCGCGCGCTTTAATCTCACGAGCTTTTTCATAGACGTTCTTGGAGCTTGGCATCTCACACCATGTGAACTGCCCGTTGAGACCGAATGACCACTGATTTTTGTTGTGGATCAAACGGCACCAATCTCCGTTAGAGTTCTTGCCCAGAATCGCGATATCAAAACTGAATTCGAGATTGGGCGAATCGTTGAAATGCAGGTTCGACGTCAGTACCGAAGTGGAATCGTGTCCATCTGAGAAGTATGTTCCCCCGACTGCCTGATTCAGCTCCCGTCTGACGGTTTCTTTCAAGTTGTTCAAATCATCCCAATACTTTTGGGGCATGCTGATGATCTGCAGGTTGTAATCCAGATCGTATGGACCGTTCCCGTTGCGCGTGATAAGATTCCGCGCGCCACTTCCCACAAGGGTGAATTGGGTGTTGATCTCATGTTTCCGGTTCAGCGTGTCCCTGGTTTGAGTCAGGATGTTGGCGCAAGCTGAGCGATAACGTTTGGCTTCAGCTTCATCGACTAAGGTGTACATATTCTTCTCCTTTTTTCCCCAACCCGACCATTTAGCTGTGCACCGCTAAATCATTGTAGTATAGCACAGAATTTGGATTTGTCAATAGGTTTTCGAAAAAAAGTTCGATGGTTGCTCACTTTTTTCTCATTGCGGATTCGAAGAACGCGCTCGTGTCGAATTCGCGGGGCTTCTGTCTACTCCCGTCTGCGACCGCCTGAAACAGTTGCGCGGACAAGTCCTCGAGTTCCCACGGGAAGTCGGGATGGAAGTGTCCGTACTGAGCTGTGGTGGCAAAAATCGGTCTGAACAGACCGAGGCGCTCAATAATCGAGCCTGGACTCATGTTGTAGACACGGTTCACAATCTCGGCGAGGGCTTCATCGCTCATTTCGGAAGTCCCGAACGTGTTGACGGCGACAGCCACGGGCTTTGCTTTCCCGATGGCATACGAGATCGCAATCTCGCAACGTTTGGCAAGACCGGTTCTGACGATGGTCTTCGCAATGTAGCGCGCCATATACGCGCCGCTTCGATCCACCTTCGTGGGATCCTTTCCCGAGAAAGCACCGCCCCCGTGTGATGCAAGACCGCCATAGGTATCAACCATGATCTTTCTTCCGGTTAAACCCGTGTCGGCTGCGGGACCGCCTTCTACGAACCGTCCGCTCGGATTGATGTAGACTTTGGTCTGCTCATCGAGAGGAAAGATCTCAAACGCGCGCTTGATCACGTGCGTGTTGAGAAGTTCGCGCAACTCCGTCAGATCGGCATCCTCTGCGTGTTGAACGGAAAGGACAATCGCTTCCACACGGACGGGCTTGTCCTTCTCGTATTCGATTGTCACCTGTGCTTTCCCATCGGGGCGAAGCGCGGGGATGACATTCTTCTGTCTTGCTTCATCGGTAAATCGGCAGAGCCGGTGCGCGAGAACCAACGGCAGAGGCAGGAAATCCTCGGTTTCATCGGTCGCGTATCCGTATACCGTTCCCTGATCGCCCGCGCCGAGCATTTCTGCATCACCGTCGCGGGTTTCCAACGAGTGCTCCACACCGTGAGCGATGTCCTCGCTCTGCCTGTGGACCAGGACTTGGAACGTGAAGTCTTCGGGGTTGTAACCGACATTCTTGACGGCTTCCTTTGCCGTTTCGAGAATGATCCTGTTCTTGTTGACGATGCGCATGAGACTGATCTCACCGGCAATAATGATATTGCCTTTGGTCGCCATCACTTCGCACGCAACACGCGCGTTTCTGTCGAGTTTCAGGCACCGGTCGAGGATGCTGTCAGCGATATAATCGCACAGTTTGTCGGGGTGTCCCATGCATACGCTTTCTGCTGTTTTAAACTGTTTCATATTTCTCCTTTCAAATGGAAAAGCACCCGAAGGTGCTTTTATTGGTTGATATTCATTTCTTGAGGTCCGGGGATAAGGGTAACGACGGCACCGATGGGACAATCCAGCGCGCGACAGATCTTGTCGAGAACATCCGAATAGACCCTCGCTCCGTCTTTTTTCATTTTGCAGATAGTTGCAACACTGACATTTGCCGCTTTTGCAAGTTGCTTGCTTTTTATCTCACGGTCTATCATCAGCTTGAACAACGGCTTATAACTGGCAATCATTTTGCACCTCTCCCATGGGGTTCGCTCTGAGTATTTCGTCCAGCGTCACCGGCTCGTAGTTCCAGTACATACAGCCGACGTTGAATATCTCATTAGGTAACCCCTTGGCTTTCAGTTCCTCAGCAATTTCCAATTCCAGTTGCGCTTCCTCGGTGTTGTGGGAATGACCGTGAAGATGAATAGCGCCGTATCTGTGACCGTTGTACATGGGGATGAAATAATGACTGAGGATGCATCGTTTTTGTGTTCCGTCTTCCAACGTCACACAGATGTCATCGTAGTCCTTTATCCCCGCCAAGGCATCCTTGGCTTTGGCGTTGTGGAGAAAGCGGTCGTGATTGCCTTTGATCAGAATGATCTGCCCGTGAAGCGAACGGATTAGTTCCGCAGCATTGTCGTTCCGGCTTTTCCAGATAAAGTCGCCAAGAACGTATACCAGATCACCGGGCGCAACTTTTGCGTTCCACCGCCTAATCAATTCGTTGTCCATTTCTTCAACGTTTGAAAACGGACGCCCATCGAAACGGATCACGTTTTCGTGCCCGAAATGCAGATCGCTTGTGAAAAGCACTTTTCCCATACGGACTCACTCCCTTTCTCCTATTGTCAGATGATTTATTTGGTGAACCTATTGACTTTTGAAAAATGTGTGATATAATTCCTGTAGTAATGTTTCAATGAGGGAAAGATATGGTTTATTATCACAAATTGTGGAAGATGCTCAAAGAAAAAGATATAACCCAGCGCGAGCTTGCTGAAGGCACTGGGGTTTCAACTGCTACACTGACAAAGATGCGTAAAGGGTATTATGTTTCTCTTGAGGTCGTTGATAAGATAGGAGAATATCTTGGTTGCGGTTTTGAAGACCTAATAACATCAGTTCCTCCGGATGACACCTCTGTTATCGCAATTAGTAAGGTATCTGATTATGAATCATTGAATGATAACATCAGAGAAGCCTTGCTGGAATACATGCGCAAAACGAACTCGGCTCCAATCAATATTTCTCAACAAACCAGCCTTGCTGTAAACACAATTAAATCGTTTCTTCGAGGTAATTCAATATCGTCTTATTCTTTCTTGAAATTATGCAAATTGGGAAATGAATTTACTTCGATAATCAACCAAGAAAGCCAAAAGACGAGGTAAGCGATGAGCGGTTTTACTAAACATGCACAGCAACTATTCCGCGAAGACATCGATAAAAAATTCAATGCATATACATCAAATATCGCGTGCCTTCTTCCAAAGGAATACGAGTTGTCTGATATAATCGCGTTGCTAAAGCGATATTACCCCTTTGACTGGAGAATCATTGAAGAACGATATATAGAATGTCAAATTACCGATAGAAAGCTCGTAAAAATGGGGCGGAAAAGGCGATATAATATGTATCCGCCCGATCGTATCATTGCTAATCTCCCGTCCGTTCAAAAACTTCTTTCTTCGCATGGTCGCGAAAAACTCTTAGCCGAATTCGGGACCGACCAAGGAAAAGAAAAAGCAAGGATTATTGCATCTGATTTACAACGAGCTATTGATAAAAGGCAATCAAAAATCGATAAAGCAATGGAGCGGATGCAAAAGGTCGAACCAAAATATTTAGATGTACTGATGGGCTTTTATGAGAGGAAAAACACCTCTCAAAAAGACAGAGTGTACATCATGGTGGAGTTAAAAAAATATTATTGCCCCAAAGTTATCTCTTTTTTTAAAAAAATTGCACATAGCGAGATTAATTTTCAGTTAAGAAGCGAAGCGGTTCGGCATCTATTAGTTCTCGGACATTATGCTCAATTGCGGACTCAAAAGCATATGCAGATTCACACTGAGAATAAGAAGCGAAAAGAATATTTACGAAACGTATACTCAAAAGAAACTTTCAACATCAAGGAAATTCCGGAAGAGTTAGAATACAGGATATCAAATTCAAAAGAGCAGCGCATCAAACATTATGATTATTTCATATCCCACAGTAGTGCTGACTATTCATCGGTTCAAGCATTAATCGAATATTTGAACGGCGAGGGATACGATGTTTACTGTGATTGGATAAGCGACTCGGACTACCTAAAGCGCACATTGGTTTCTCATGCAACTCTATCGGTAATTGAAACGCGTCTTCAGCAATCCGAGCAAGTAATTTTCGTATCATCGCCCGCTTCTATTGCCTCAAAATGGGTAAAGTATGAATTGAATTATTTTCACGGTTTAAACAAGAGAATCTCTACTATCTCTATCGACCAAATACGTTCTGGTGATTTTTCATTACAAGATGATAAGTCACTATGGTTTATAGATCCTGACTATAAAAAACTAAAACTCATGTAACTAATGGAGGAAATAACATGTATTTTTACGAAAAGCCGAAGCACAAGGTGTTCATCAGTTTTTATCATAGAGACGACGAATACTACAAAAAGTACATAGTGGATCATTTATCCGCAAATGTAATCAACAAATCCGTGGAAGATGGTGAATATGATCCAGACGATTCTGACGCATACATCAAAAAACTGATTAGAGAGGAAAAAGTAAGCGATTCCTCTGTAGTCGTAGTTTTGGTAGGACCGAATACGAGAAAACGTAAGCATGTCGACTGGGAAATCTATGCTGGCCTGCGTGCAAGTATTAATGGAAACTCGGGACTGGTTGCTATTGCGCTTCCTGAGTTCCCAATTTCTTCAAGCAACACGTATAATCCTGCTGACGTGCCTGGTCGAGTGTACGATAATCTTGCCTCTGGTTATGCCAAATTTTATACATGGGATTATGCCATCTCGCATTATGACGAAATAATTCAAGAAGCCTTTGATAACAGAATACTACTAAGAGATAAAATCAATAATAAGAGACTTCAAATGAGACGCAATCTCGGGGAGAACGAATAATGGACATAATAGATGTTTCTTTTGATAATTGGTATACCGTTCTGCTCAAACTTAACTGGCTCGCGATAATCATTCTGTTTGCCGTAGTAGGAATTGTGGCTTGGGTTCTAAAGAAAATCATCCCTTTTATATTCAGGCATTCCGTGACAATTGATCAAGCAACGCTTGGTATAGGCAATAGCAGTGTCACAATCAAATACAATCGAAAAGACCAAGAAATTGCTTACAAACTCTGGGTGGAATTATCCACTCGGAAAATTGGTCTGATGTTTGAAGAAGACGATGATGTTATCGAAGAAGTCTATAATTCTTGGTATCAATTTTTCGGTATTGCACGTGAGTTGCTCAAAGATATTCCGGTAGAACGTCTTTCTTATTCCGGAGAACTTGTAAATATCTCGCAAAAAGTACTCAACGAAGGTCTTCGTCCACATCTTACAAAATGGCAAGCACGTTTTAGAAAGTGGTATGATCAAGAAAAAAGTAAAAATTCCACGGAAGATCCTCAAGTCATCCAAAAGCAGTTCCCGCAGTATGATGAGTTGGTCAAGGACTTGGTAACCACAAATACTAAAATGATCGAGTATATGAATTGCTTGCACAGAATTGCTTTTAACGAGAAATAATTATCAATTTGCGGTTTTCATAGATTTTTCTATGAAAGCCGCTTTTTTTATTCCGAGTAGTATTCTTTCATATCGTCGAGTCGCAGACACGCCAGGTGGCAACCGGTTGGTAATGTCAAGAATTTTTCGCAA
>DCGU01000008.1:886-30324 GCA_002315325.1 Clostridiales bacterium UBA1770 | reverse complement strand
GTCATGCCCGACACACCAACAAAAGGCATAGCCGATGGCTATGCCTTTTGTTTATGCCTTTTTTATCGGGCCGGCACGCGGAGAAAAAGTGCAGGAATCTGCGTTCTTCCCCCCGTTAGCTGTACCCAAGTACTGCGAGGGGGGAAAACGCAGATAGTTTTTGCATGGAAAACCGCAGGTTTTCCTACCTTAGACAAACGTCATTATTTTCACAAATATACAACAAAAAAAGAACATGACCGTTTCTGATCATTCAATAAAAGAATTTGCAAAAACGATCATGCCTTTTTATCAAGTGCCTACATTAATAGGTGCCGCTCATGTCCTTCTTAACCTGCTCCACGACGGTCTTTTTGTAGGTAGAGCCCTTAATCTTCTTCTGCAGAAGCTTATAGAACTTCTTTTCGTCGATGGGCAGCGTAACTTCCTTATTCGTCCAGGAAGAGAGGAATGCTGCGTTGGAAATGGTCAGGCCGTTGATACCCTCGCGGCCGTCGGCAATCAGCGGTTCACCGCGCAGGATATGCGCTGCGAATGCGTTCAGAACGCCCTCATGCTGCAGGTTGAGGTTATCATCGGTGGGCAGATCTTTCCACTCGCCCTTCATCTTACCGAAGCCTTCGGAAGAGGTGTTGGAGAACTCGGTGGAAGACTGATCCATTTCAAAGATGCGGATACCGTTGGCAGAACGGTCGTTGTTGATGACGATCTGTGCCTTTTCCATGGTAATTTCCAGGCGGTTGGTGCCGGGGAAATCACCGGTGGAGGTGATGAACGTACCGGTAGCACCGTTGGGGTACTCCACGTAAATGGTAACGTCGTCTTCAACTTCGATATTATGCCATTTACCAACGTGGCAAACGGCACGAACCTTGCTGGGCATGCCGCACAGCCACTGCCACAGGTCGAGCTGGTGCGGGCACTGGTTCAGCATAACGCCGCCGCCCTCACCGGACCAGGTAGCACGCCATCCGCCGGAGTTGTAGTATGCCTGGGTGCGGAACCAGTCCGTCATAATCCAGGATACGCGTTTGATTTCACCGTACTTACCGGAGGCAATCAGTCTCTTAACGGTACGATAGGTGCAGTTGGTACGCTGGTTGAACATAATCGCGTACGTCAGATCGGGATGCTTGTCGGCACAGGCAATGAGTTCGCGAACCTGCTTGGTGTAAACACCGGCGGGCTTTTCGCTCATGACGTGCAGGCCTGCTTCCATAGCTTCGATACCGATGGTGGGATGGAAATAGTGCGGCGTGGCAATCAGCACAGCCTGGCACAGACCGGACTGAATCAGTTCGGTGGCCGAATTAAAGCACTTTACACCCGGGATCAGTTCCAAAGCGCGGGCAAACTTTTTCTCGTCGATATCAGCAACAGCGGTAATCTCGATTTCAGGCAAGTTGCCGTCGGCATAGCTCTTCATATGAGAGCCGCCCATATTACCCAGGCCGATGATACCGAGTTTCAGTTTTTCGCTCATGTATCGTTACTCCTTTTTTAGAATTCGGAAATCATAATGGTTTCTGTTGATACTATTATAACAAAGAATAATTATTTTTGCAATCATTTCCACCCGTATTGCACAAAAAACGGCGGGAACGCCGTACGCTCCCGCCGAATCCTATTAATACGCTGTCAAATCGTCTTCCGTAACGGTCATGGTGACGGTCATGGTTTCGCCGCCGCGGATGATTTCCATCGTGACGTCACTGCCGACGCGTGCATCCAACATCGCGTCGATGACGTGATACTGGCGCGTCACCTGCACGGTTCTGCCGCCGAGGGTAATGGAACGAATCACGTCGCCCGCCTGCAGCACACCGTCGGCCAGGCCCCCTTCGTTGACCTCGGCAACGGACACGTATTCCTCGATGCCGATCAGTCCTGTTTCGGGATTGATCACGGCGTGGGAACCGCTGCTCTGCACCGTGATGCCGAGCATACCGCGCTGTACGCGCTTGCAGTTCTGCCCGTCACAGTAGAACAAAATGTTATCGGCAATGGCACGCACGACAGACGTCGGAATGGCGTAGCCGATATTTTCCACTTCGGAATCACTGATTTTGGCATTGACGATACCGATGAGGTTACCGGCTGCATCGAACAAGCCGCCGCCGCTGTTGCCGCTGTTGACGGCCGCATCCACACGAATGACACGGAAGGAAACGGTCGTAGCGTTATCGGCGCCCGTCATGGTAATGTACTCGGAGGGGACGGAGACGACACCGCTCGTCACGGAAATGCCTTCCGCCTCGGGGTTACCGACGGCCATGGCAACCTGCCCGGCCGCAACTGCGTCGGAATTGCCCAGCTCGACGGCCTCGGCAATCGACTGCTGCAAAACAGTGCTGCCGGTCACCTTTAAAATGGCGATATCGTAATACAGCGAGCCGCCAACAAAGGTTGCCGGAATGGCCATATCCGAACTTTCGGAGCCATACAGGTAGACGTTAATATCATCACTGATGCCGTCCGACGTCAGACAATCGCTGTCGTAAACAACGTGGAAATTGGTGATAATATAGGCGTCGCCGCTCTCTTTATCCAGCTTGAAGATAACACCGGAGCCGGCTGTCTGATAGGTTTCTGTCGTTTGGCGGCCGGAGCCGTAACCGGGAATCCACGAATACCCCTGATAATACGACACCTTACGTTCGTATTTACACCACACGCTGACCACGGACATCAGCGCTTTGGAGGCGGCGTAGGTCAAATCGGCTGCGCCGTCGCCGATATTCACGGTAATTTCGTTATGGTTGACCTCAGTCGGTACGGTCACCGTGGTGCCCGCATCGGTTTCATTTCCTTTTACGTTGAGCTCCAGTTCGGTACCGTCACCGAGATGCAGGACCAAATGACCCTCGTCATCGACGGCAAAACCGGCCACGTCCGAAAAGTTGAGGCCGCTGTCGGTAGCGGTAGCCGTGTCGTCTTTATTCGGCGTTGTGATAAGGCCCTGCGCCAGGTTCCAATCCACGTCACAGGAGGACAGGACGACCGATGCGGTCATGGCAACAAGCAGGAACAAACTGACCAAAATAATACGACCATTGGATTTAGATTTACGTTTCATAGAAACCAATCTCCTTAAAACACTTGCAATTGAGCAGGCTCCCCTGCTCTGTTACCAACAGTATACTTCCCCAATATGAAGAAGAGATGAAGAAAAACCGAACGTCAGGGAAATAATCGTGATAATCAGTTTTGTTCGGGCTGTTCGTCCGGTGTCGGTTCTTCCCCGACAGGGGCGTCCGCCTCCGGTTCTGTCGCGTCGGGCTGTACGTCATCCGCTGCGGCAGGAACGTCTTCCTCTTCCGATGCGGGCAACGGCTCCGGGGCAGCGATGGGTTCTTCGACAGGCGCGGGTTCGGCAGCATCGTTGGGCGTATCCGATTCGATTGCGGCGGATTCGTTCGCATCGGTTGCTTCGGGCTCCTCGGATGCTTCGGGCGTTTCCTGTGCGGGAACGTCGTCCGTCACTGCGGGGTTTTCATCCGCAGGAACCGGCGTTTCAACCGTTTCAATAGTTTCGGTTATTTCAGCTGTATCAATGGTGTCCGCAACAGGCGTTTCTTCTGCGGGTGCGGTTGTTTCTTCCGTTGCGATTTCCACGACAACGGGGGCTTGTTCCTCGACCGTTTCGGGCTGCGGTTGGGGTTGCGGTGCGACAGGCGCGGCAGGTTCGGGGGATTCGGCAGGCTTATCCCAGGCGGAGATATCCGGCAAATCTTCGAACGCAGCCTTGAGGCGCTTGGAAACGCGGTTCTTTTTCACGGCACCGGCAATCAAAGACAGCGGCAGATACGTGACGAACCAAATGCCGTATGCGGCACAGGGCAGACCCAGCAAATACCATTTTTCACCGAACAGATTGACAAACCACGTCCAAGGGAGACCGGCACCGCATTTACTGAGGTACCAGTAGTTGGTTTCCAGAATCGGGTTTAAGAAGTACAAACCGGCACCGAGTGCCAGCAGCGTAAAGGCAATGGCCGGCAAACGTTTGAGAGAAGGAAGATTACCGCCGAACAACGTCATCACCGCATAAATGAGCACGAACGTCGGCAGCAGATAGCGGCACAAATGGGCACAGGACCATACCGGCAGCCCGCGCCAAGCAGGGAACACGAGGGAAAGCAGCGACACGGGCAAAGCGGCGGCAAACAGCCATTCGGTGCAGTACCCGTTTTCTTCCATCGTATTGAGCAGCATAAACAGCAGCGTCAGGCCGCAGATGCCGACGGGCAGTGCAGACTCAGTCCACGAGTGCGTTTTAAACAGCAGTTCGGCCTGATACGCCAGTGCTGCGGCAAAGCCCAGCGACGTAAAGACAATCTGCATGGCTTTGCGGCCGCGGCGGCGGCAAAAATGATACAGCACGCCGAACAATACGGCAGCCAGCACGGCGGCACCCAGCATAATGAGATGCGTCATGCTCCACAACGCGTACCCGCCGACACCGACGTAGGTCGTTGCCCAGAAGTCTGCAGCGGGCCAACCGAAGGCAGATTCAAAGAATTGTAAAATGGATTCCATATCGGTTTATCTCCTTTATACGTTAAACGTTAAAGATTCTCCTTTATCTATTATCGGTCAATCACGGGAAAAGCGGTACTGGCCGGCACTGTCGCGTACGGTTTGCGCCGTTACGTCAACACCGTTCACGATCAGCGTCCAATTTTCAGGTTCCCCGCCGGGGAGTGCATACAACACGCCGTCAAACGTAGCGGGCGCCACGGCAGACGGCACGGATGCCGTTTGTTCGGCAACGACAGTCGTCGGCACCGTCACGCGGTGCTCGAACGTAATCGTCGGATAATTATCGGCAAACAGTATGCGAAGCTTTACGGAAAGCAGTGCCGTATCCTGTGAAACGCTGCCGACCGTAAAGGTGCCTTTACCCGACAGCCGATCCGTCAAAATCATCGTACTGTTCTCCCCCTGCGTCAGGGTATCCACGTTAATGACGTAATCCCCGCGCAATTCCAGGATGGTTCTGCGTGCCAGCACCAAAGAGTGGCAGGACACGATACCCTCCACAACGGGATTGGTACCGCCAAACGTAACGGTACCGACCTGGCAATGCCCCGTGAAGGTGAAAAGACCGGAATAATCAAACGTGACGCTTGTTTTTTCATCGCCGCCGATGGAGAGGGCCAGCGTTGTGTTCTCACCCGAGAACGTCAGCGGCGCACCGAGCAAAATCAACAGGCCGTTTGACCGCGGCGTCACGTTTTTGAACGTAACGGGACCGGACAGCACGGGGTTGCCGGAAACCTGCATCGGCAAGGCAACCGAGCCAAGAATATCATTCGGGGCAACCGCACCGGAAAAAGTCAACGAACCGACCTTGGGCCAGCTCCCGGCTGGCAGCGTAAACGACCAGGCAAACGGATCGGAAACGGAACCGTCGGTCACGGCCAAATCGGCGTCCGGCGTAATCACGTAGCGGCTGTTGGGGTCCGTTACGGCGGCAAATGCGGCCGTCAATGAAATAAAGCGTCCGACGACGCCGCTTTGATTGGACAGCGTCACGGGACCGACGGCCACGGCGGAAAGCGACGGCAGCGGATAGGACGAAGCTGCGGCGCTGTACGTGTTGTCCGGCACGTCGTCGTCCGTTTCAGCCATGCCGAAATGCCGCATCCAATCGGCATCGTCCTCGTCGTCCGCTGCGGCATCGGCAAGATACCACGCGCCGCCGAGCGACAGCATATTCCACGTATCCTTTTCATTTTCCCCGCGTACCGTGATACAGGGGACACTGATGCGATTCATCACAATTGTTAATAAGCGCGCATACCCGCGCGCCGAACACTGCCCCGACAGCACGCCGGCCGCCGTATCGGCAGCGTCAGCACTTTCGGTTGTCAACGACAGGGAGTTTTTTACCGCCCGATACGCGGCAATCGCCACGTCAAAATCCGCTGCGCCTTCCATCCGATTCCTGTACACGTCTTTATTACCGCAAATCGTTTGAATTGCCGTTTCCAATTGTCTTGCGGCGGCAATCCGCTCGGCCGGGTCGCGGTAGGCATCGCGCACGTATAAAGACACAAGCCCTGTATCCGCATCAACGGAAATCGTATCGTCAAGCCAAAACAACATAGGACTGTCGTCCATCAAATATTGCAGGGCCGTACGCGCCTGTGCGTCTGTCAAGTCATAGGCCGTATAGGCAACGGAAAGACAAACGGCCGCTTCACCGGCGGCAGGAAGGTCGCCGTTTTGCGCGGCAAAGTCCAGCAAGCCCTGCATAGCAGCGGCATAAAACCGACGGGCATTAGCCGATAGATTTTGACACCCCCAGGTACTGTTGCCGTACGGGAGTAAAATGCCGTTTTCGGTCAAAAGCGAATCGTCCGAGACAGAGTCAACGGCGACGGTGAATGCATCGGTACCGTCAAGCGGCAGCACGTACCGCTGTAGAGGGGAGATTTCAGCTTTAGTCGGGACGTAGGCCAAGCCGCAATTTTCCCGCGTACAACAAAAAAACAAACTGTCTGTCTGCGTAGCATCCATCACCACGGACGGGGCACTGTAGGCAAAAACGTGGCCGAGTGCCGGCGTTTCCGTTATCGTAATCTGCCCGCACAGGGGGCAGCGCAGCATCTCATAGCCGTCGGCAACACAAGTTGCGTCACAGGAGGCATAGCGTTCCGGTTCGACCGTATGCGCACATGCATCACGCGGTGCCGTCCACTGCACCGGCGTTACGGGCGTATCAACGTCCGTTCCCGTCGTGAGGTCGGTTGGGCTTGCCGGTGTGACCGGTGCGGGACGCGTCCCCGACACACAGGCACACAGCAAAAAGGTAGCGAGCGCAAAGGATCCGACTGCAATCGGCCATTTTATGAAATTGGGCAGGTTTTTATTGTTTCCCAGTCTCATCTGCATTAGCCTTTCTTTTTGCCTTACGCGCTTTGGCGAAGAAATAACACGTCAAAATGATAATCGGCTGACCGGCCACACCGATGAAGAAAATCGGCCAAAGATTATACGAAATAAAGGACACGTAGATGCCGACCAGCAGGCCCCACAGCAGCGCCGACACCGATAAAACGTTATATCGTCCGTGGAACCAAATGGAATCCAGCACGATAACGACAATCATCATCACGGGAAATGCCCAAATGAAGGCCTGCCACACTAACGATTTGAAGGCAATCAGCCACACGGTAAAAAAGACGACAGCCAGGGCATAAATACCCATGGCGCAAATCATAATGATTAAGCGGTGCAGAAAATCGGTGTTTTTGGGCAAATGCGTACTGTCCGCGGAATGGTCGCACAGCAGCCAGTCCACGTTGACCTTACCGAGGGCCGCAATCTGCGCCAGGACAAACACGTCCGGGACAGACTCACCGCGTTCCCATTTGGAAACCGCCTTATCCGTATAGTTTAATTTTTCTGCCAATTCCGTTTGCTTTAACCCCAATCCGGTACGCAAGGTAACCAAATTGCGGGCAAGGACGTTTTTCTGCTCTTCCGGTGTCATATCGATCCGTCTCCTTTCAAGGGCCGCTGCGGGCGGTCCCATAATCCACTGTACGTTATTTTGAATCCTGTAATCGTATGCACGCGCGTCGTTCAACGTTCACGATTGGCGCGATACGTTTATTTGACTGTTCATGCATAAAAATATCCGCTTTTTGTCGGAACGTCACGCGTCATAGCTGCCGAGGCGTTTCAGTACCTCTGCCGCCAACAGCATCCCCGCTGCGGCAACAGCCGGGGCAAACGAGGCCGGTGCGTGCCGTCCCCCCACCGTATCCGTCACAACCGCATGCGGTGCCTCCCGCGACCAAACCACGGGCAAATGAAGGATACCGCGCTTGCGCAATTCAATACGCATCACGCGCGCCAAGGGGCATGTATCCGTTTTGGCGATATCCGACACGGTAAACTGCGACGGGTCGAGTTTATTGCCGGCGCCCATTGCCGAGATGACAGGCACACCGGCCTGCATCGCGCGGCTGATAATCTCCAGTTTGCCGGCAACGGTATCAATGGCGTCGACGACGAAATCGTACGCACCGAAGTCAATCAAATCGGCCGGGGTATCCGGCATGAAAAAAGCATTGATTTTGGTGATTTGCACGTCCGGATTGACGGCATGCAGCCGTTCCTCGGCCGCATCGGTTTTGCGCATACCGAGCGTGGACACCGTGGCAAACAACTGGCGGTTGAGATTACTGACGGACACGTCGTCGTTATCCACCAGCGTCATTTTGCCGATGCCGCTGCGGACCAGCGCCTCGGCGCAATAGCCGCCGACGCCGCCGAGCCCGAATAGCAGCACGTTGGCGTTTTTTATTTTTTCCATTGCCGCGTCGCCGAGTAAGGCGGCCGTACGGCAAAGGCGTTCGTTTTCGTTATTCATTTGTTATCCGTTTCAAACAGCGGCCCCGATAGATACCGGGAGCCGGAATCGGGCAGCAATACCACGACGTTTTTACCGGCATATTCAGGACGCGCGGCAATCTGTGCTGCCGCCCACAATGCGGCGCCGGACGTGATACCGCACAACAGTCCTTCCCGCTTGGCCAAAAGGCGTGCGGCGGCAAAAGCGTCGTCTTCGGTCACGGTGACGATTTCATCCACAACGCTTCTGTCCAGGTTGGCCGGAATAAAGTTGGCGCCGATGCCCTGCAGGCCGTGCGGGCCGGCTTTGCCGCCCGACAACAGGGGGGATTTTGCGGGTTCCACGGCAACGATACGGCAGCCGGGATTTTTTTCTTTAAGGTATTTACCCGTACCGGACAACGTGCCGCCGGTGCCGACACCGGCCACGAACACGTCGACCTTGCCGTCGGTATCCTGCCAAATTTCGGGACCCGTCGTACGGTAATGGGCCGCGGGGTTCGCGGGGTTATCAAACTGTCCCGCCATAATACTGCCGGGGATTTCACGCACGAGTTCTTCGGCCTTTTGGGCGGCGCCGTTCATGCCGAGCGCACCGGGCGTCAGCACGATTTCGGCCCCGTAGGCGGCCATCAATTTGATGCGTTCGGGCGACATACTGTCGGGCATCACGATGACGCAGCGATAGCCGCGCACGGCACACACGGCGGCCAAACCGATACCGGTATTGCCGGAGGTTTCCTCCACAACCGTGCCGCCGGGCCGCAGACGGCCGGAACGCTCGGCCTCATCCAATATAGAGAGTGCGGCACGGTCCTTGGCAGACCCCGTCGGGTTAAAACATTCCAATTTTAACAACAGAGCGGCATTCAATTGCCACTCACTCTCCAAATGCAGTGCGCGGAACAGCGGGGTATGCCCCACCAACTCGTCAAATGACGTAAAAACGTGTGTGCTTGCCATAACGGTACCTCTTAATCTCATCGGCGGACAACCGCCGAGCTAAAATTTTCATAAATAATTATAACATTTTTTCATTTATTTGAAAAGGGGCGACGCTAACGCTTGACGCGGTGAAATTAAAATGATATGATAATCGCATCATCGTACACGCAGGGGGGGGTAAGGTATCGGCATGAAAAAGCAAAACGAAATACTGCTGCCGACAGCCCCCGGCCTGCCGGATTGCCGCGTCGTAGTTGCGGCACGCTCCACCATCGGGCTGCAAATCACACGTACGGGGGAGATTGTGCTGCGGGTGCCGCCCGCTGTACCGCTGTCCCGCATCCGCACGTTCTTAACCGAAAAAACACCCTGGCTCGTCAAACGGTATGCACGCATTGCCGAGGCACCCCGGGCCGTGCCCTTTTCGGTGCAGGAACTGGCCGAGATGAAGGCTATGGCCGGGCCGCTGGTGCAGCAGCGCGTGGAGAAATACGCGCCGATGGTCGGCGTGACCTGGAATCGGGTGACCGTGCGCGCACAGAAGACACGCTGGGGCAGCTGCAGCACCGAGGGCAATCTCAATTTCAATTGCCTGTTGGTCAAGGTGCCGCTGGAGGTGTTGGACAGCGTGGTGGTGCACGAATTATGCCACCGCCGCGTTATGGGGCACGGGGACGATTTTTACACCCTGTTGTACCGCGTTTTTCCCGCATACGATACGTGCAGAGATTGGTTGAATAAAAACGGCAGCGCGCTGATTGCAAGGCTGCCGTAAACGAAAAGAGGATAACGTATGATTTACATGTTTTTAGCAAACGGCATGGAAGAAGTCGAGGCGCTGACACCGCTGGATTTGCTGCGTCGTGCCGGTGTGGCCGTGACCACCGTCGGTATCGGCGGGGAGGAAATCACGGGTTCGCACGGCATCACGATTCGTGCGGATATGCCCGACACGCTGTACCGTGACGGCGCACCGGACGGTATCATTTTACCCGGCGGCATGCCCGGCACCAAGCATTTGGATGCCAGCCCCATCGTGGATGCCGCACTCAAGGCCGCCGCACGCCGCGGTGCCCTGATTGCCGCCATTTGCGCGGCGCCCATGGTACTCGGCAAACGGGGGCTGTTGAAGGGGTACAAGGCCACCTGTTACCCCGGTTTCGAGCAATACCTTGACGGTGCCGACGTGGGTGACGTGCGCGCAACACGCGTCGTATCCGACCGTGACCGCATTACGGCCGCCGGTATGGGCGCTGCCTTTGCTTTCGGCCTGGCACTGGTCACAAAACTGTGCGGCAAAGAAAAAGCCGACGAACTTGCCGCCGGCACCATCGGGAACTGATTCCATTTTTTGCGGAGGAAATAGACATGAAAAAGAAAAAAATGAACAGAGGATTGAAAGCCGTGATTATCGTTGCACTCGTTATCGTTATTTTAATCGGCGCCGTTGCCATCGTCGGCCCCAAGGTCGACAGTGCCGGCTACCGCTACGTCATCGGCGGGTATTTAATGAGTTACCTGACGCCCACCAACAAGAAAGTGGATGCCCTGCTCGACAAAACCGACGGTATCATCCACGGCGTATGCCACCCCAAGGGCGATATCGAGGGCATCAAGTCCGCCAACGTTGACTGGGTTCGCTTCGATTTGTCCCACACGGTGTGGGATGCCGAGGGTAACCTGACGCCCGGTTATCTCGCGTTTAAGGAAGACGCCAAGAGATACGCCGACGCCGGCATCAAGGTCATGTGCGTCACGCCCTATCCGACCGAGTATCTGTACAGCCCCTACTTCGGCGGCAACGAGGCAGAGGGCATTGCGAGCAGCGTTGACCCACGCACCGAAGAAGGCTTAGCCTACATCGCCAAAGAGGCAGCTTTCCTGGTGCAGGATCTGCAGGGCATCGTCGCCGGCATTCAGGTCACCAACGAAATGACGGTGGACCGTTTCCGCAAACCGCTGACGCTGGAAGAAGCCGCACGCTACATCGCCGTTCAACTGGAAGCCATGAAGGACGTCAAGGGCGACATCATCGTGGGTTACAACGTGGCCGACTTCACGATGTTCCAATTCTACAAATTACTGGAAGACCACAACGACTGCTGTGACTACTTGGGTCTGGACCTGTATCTCGGTTGTTTTGAGAACACTTTCAAGTCCTTAATTTGGTACGACATCATCCTGCGCGGGTTCTATCAGCAATCGGGCCTGCCCATGATCGTCAACGAGTTCGGCTACATCGGTGCAGGACAAGCATTGACCGACGAAGAACGCACGGCATTCCTGCAGCAGTTCGGCTACAATACCGAAGAGGAGGCCGCTGCCGATATTTTGAACCTGTTGGAAAACGAAAACTTCAATTCCCGTATACGTGAGCGTATGTATGAGGAATTCCCCGACAAGAATCCCGCCGACCTGGCCGACCTGTTGTTCAACACGCAGAACTCCAACAACTACCGTCAGCACTTCTATCTGGAGCTGAACAACGGCTACCAGCTGAAGGATTACGAACACACCAAGGAAGACCAGGCACAGTTCTACACCGACGTCATCACCAAGCATTTTGAGAAGATGCCCTTCCTGTGCGGCTGCTTTGCCTACTGTTGGGCGGACAGTTCCTCCTGCTACATCTGCGACAGCCCCGATTGTCCCGTGGAAACCGGCTGGGGATTCAAGGATTTGAACGGCAATTATAAGCCGTCGTATTATGCACTGCGCGACGCGTACGCGGAATGGCAATAAGGGCTGTAAAAAAAGTGCAGACCGGAAAAGCATACTAATAGGTGCCGATAACCCAAACAGGGGTTATCGGCACCATTTTCGTTTTACGTTATTCGTTTTTATTTAAGCTGCAGAAGGCGTTTGGCATTGCCGCCCAAAATCAGTTCTTTTTCGTCGTCGGTCAGCAAAAAATCGTCCCGCACACCGCCCAAAAACATGGCGGGATTGCAAACGGGATAATCGGACCCGAACAGGAACCGATGTGCGCCGAACAAATCCACCGCATGTTTTAGCATCCCGTGGCGGAACAGCCCCGTGCCGGACACGTCCAAATAATAATTATCACTCATGGCCATGCGCGCCATGTGGCGTTGCCAATTCTCGTATTCCCCCGGATGCGCCGCAACGAAAATGACGTGCGGATGCGCCTTGACCATGGCGTCCATTTGGTCGTTATCCATGGAATGGAAATTGACCACCATATCATACTGTTCGGCAACGTCCAATATTTCGGAAAAGCCGCGGCACGAGTAGTCACTCCATCCGTCGTGATACGGGACCAATTCCCCAATGAGGTGTATTCCCTTTTGTGCCATTTTTTCGATTTCCTCGCAGGACTGCTGCACAAAATCCGGATGCACGTGAAAACCGGGCACGTAAAAGTCGCCATACAGGTCAGCCAACGCCAGGGCCTCGTCGTTCACGGCACGGATGTAATCCCACGTCGTGGGTAATCTTGCGTCGCGCTTTTTAATGACGGAACCGCAAATCTTGGTAATGCCGAGTTTGGCATAGTCACGACGTGTGCCCTCGGCACTCATATTACAGTTGTCACGATGCTGACAGATATTGGTGTCGTCCGACAAAAACGGATGGGTGTGGAAATCAATTATCTCGCAGTTTTTCATTTTTTCCTTTTCTGTTATCCCCTTCAATACGATGCAAATCGGCGTAAGATTATTATATAGCCAACGGTGAAAATAGTCAAACCGATTTTCAACGTCAAAACAAACTGCCGTCCGTTTTTGCGCAAAAAAGAGAGAACCCCAAAACGGATCCTCTCTTTTTGATTATTACTTATTTATTGAAGTAGCGTTTCAGCAACCCTGCAAAAGCCTTGCCGTGACGCGCTTCGTCACGAGCCATCTCGTGAACGGTGTCATGGATGGCGTCCAGGTTGAGTTCCTTTGCCTTCTTCGCAAGGTCATACTTGCCGGCGGTAGCACCGTTCTCGGCAGCAACGCGAACAGCCAGGTTCTCGGCAGTGGAGGGAGAAACGACTTCGCCCAGCAGTTCTGCGAACTTAGCGGCATGCTCTGCTTCCTCGAAAGCAGCGGTCTTCCAATAGGCGGCGATTTCAGGGTAGCCTTCACGGGCGGCGGCGCGGCTCATAGCCAGGTACATACCGACTTCGCAGCACTCGCCGTTGAAGTTGGCACGCAGGCCTTCCTTGATTTCCTCGGGAACGTCCTTGGCGATACCGATAACGTGCTCGGCAGCCCAGGTCAGATTGTCTTCTTTCACTTCTTCAAACTTGTCACCGTCGGCTTTGCACAGGGGGCATTTGTCCGGACGAACGTCACTCTCAACGATTTCACCGCAAACGGTGCAGCGCCATTTTTTCGTGCCGGCAGATTTGGCTGCAGGCGCCGGGGCAACGGGTTCTGCCGACGCTGCCGTCACCTTTTCAAACGCTTCGGGGCCGTGTTTGCACAGCGGGCAGACAAAGTCGGCGGGCAGTTCTTCCCCCTCGTATTCGTAGCCGCAAACGGAACAGCGCCAAACGGTCTTGCCGGCTTTTGCCTGCGCCTGTGCCGGCTGCGGTTTAATATGTGCGTGATAGAAAGCGTACGTGGCGGAAGGCGCACTTGACAACACATCGCCGTCCGTCAGTGTGCCGACAAACAGCGTATGGCTGCCGAGATCGTACCGCTCGTTGATATGCGCAGAAAGGTACGCGTTCGTGCCGGCCGTCACGGCGAGCGTGCCGTTTTCCACACGTTTGACGTCATTGAACCCGGCAAATTTATCCGTGTCGCGGCCGGATGCAAAGCCGAAACGTTTAAAGACGTCAAACGACGCCTCTTCGCTCAACACCGACAGCGTAAAATCGTCGGTTTTGGCCAGCACTTCATTGGTATAATTGGCTTTGTTGACAGCGATAGCGATGCGGTCGGGCCCCGAGGCCACCTGCACGGCCGTATTGATGATACAGGCGTTGTCCTTTTTACCGTCGTTGACGCTCAAAACGAACAACCCGTAGGATAGACTGAACATAGCTTTTGGATTCATATTGTCACCTTCTTTTTTAAAAAGAGAGGACCCGCACCGGATCCTCTCTGCTTTGTCGGATAATTATTTGTTGAAATATCTCTTCAGCAGTCCAGCAAAAGCCTTGCCGTGGCGTGCTTCGTCCTTAGCCATCTCGTGAACGGTGTCGTGGATAGCGTCCAGATTCAGTTCCTTTGCCTTCTTAGCCAGTTCGAACTTGCCGGCGGTAGCACCGTTCTCGGCAGCAACGCGAACAGCCAGGTTCTCGGCAGTGGAGGGAGAAACGACTTCGCCCAAAAGTTCAGCGAACTTCGCGGCATGCTCTGCTTCTTCAAAAGCAGCGGTCTTCCAATATTCAGCGATTTCAGGGTAGCCTTCACGAGCAGCAGCGCGGCTCATAGCCAGGTACATACCGACTTCGCAGCACTCGCCGTTGAAGTTGGCGCGCAGGCCTTCCTTGATTTCCTCGGGAACGTCCTTGGCGATACCGATAACGTGCTCGGCAGCCCAGGTCAGATTGTCTTCTTTAACTTCTTCAAACTTTTCACCGGGCGCTTTGCACAGGGGGCATTTGTCCGGACGAACGTCACTCTCAACGATTTCACCGCAAACGGTGCATCTCCATTTTTTCATAGTCATATCCTTTCATAAAAGATGGGGGTGATTTTCCCGTAATTGGGACCCCGTCTTAATAGTTGACTCCATTATACCCTATTTCCCCGATAAATGCAAGTAGGCACGGGGAAAAATCGGTTGTTATTGCATCAAGCCGTCAGGCGCCGATAAAGATACGCTCGCCGGGGGCGCAGGACTTCACCACGCCGTCGGGCGTCGACATCCACAGCGTCGTGCAGGTCGGGTTATACACGTAATCGCCGTTGACACTGACAACAAGCTGTTTGAAGGCCATTTGATATTCGATGATCTGCAGGTTGGTGGCGTACCACACGTCTTTATGTCCGCCGGCTGCGGCACAGAAGTCCTCGATCACGTTCCAGTTGTTATTGCCGTCAAACTCGTAACTGTGACCCCACAGATAGAACATCATGGGATTGCGGACACGGTCGTATTTCAGGAAGGTATCCCACAATTCCATCAATTGGGGGTCGTTATGATGGCAGGTAGGGTCCAGACGCAGGGGTTCCTGCGGCATATCGAAGCCGTGGGTGGAACGTACCGTACGGGAGTAAACGATACCGCAGTCGCGGATGATGCGAATAACGTCGTCGTTATAGGTGCCGAAGGGATAAGCCATACCGCGCACCATCACGCCGAACATATCCTCCAGGTCTTCACGGTCCTTGACGATTTGGTACGCGCACTTGGTGATGGGATCTTTATCCAAATAGGTATGGCTGCGGCCGTGGACGGCGACCTCCATACCGGAATCCTTATAGGCATTGTAGAGCTGTTTTTTGGTCATACGGCGGGATGCCTGCCCGGCGGGATAAACGGTACCCTCCGGTACATAGAGCCCCGTGTTGACGTTGAACGTGCCCAAAATGCCGTTCTTTTTCATAATTTCAATCAGACGAATATCGGTTTCGACACCGTCGTCATAGCTGAGCGTCAGGCATTTGCCCAGGCCCCCGGGAAATCGCATATACAAAGACATAAACAAAGTATACCTCCGATATAGAAAATTTACACGTACATTATACCACAAATTGAGTGATAATGGTCAGGATTTCATGGTAGGTTTTTGATTTTCGGCGGGGGAAGGGGTTCCCCACAACGAACAAAGAGAGTTACGAGGGTTCTCGGGAGATAAGCCACCAGCCCTACGGAAATGTGTTTTGGCAGTGGTTGAAATACTCTCTGTTTAAGGATGAACTCCTTCAGTCACGCTTCGCGTGCCAGCTCCCTCAAGAAGGAGCCTTTTCAGGTTCATTATCCCCAAGGGGCTCGCAGGTTCATTTCAAATTCATTGATCATTTTGACGCAAAGAAGCTCTGATCTGAGAAATACCTTTTTTATTATGCTTTTCAAGCATACAAAAAACGGCACCGACAATATCGGTACCGTTTTTTGAATTATTTAATGACGCCTTCCATGTAATAGGACGCTTCCATATCGGCGCAGCACAAACCGTACGCCAAGGGGAACATTTCCAGCGCCTTACCGACGTTGCCGATATTTTCCTGGGATTCGGAGAAGCCCATGTGATATCGGATGGCAAACGCCTCGTCACGGGTGAGTTTCATATAGCCGGAGATGATATACACCGACTTTTCACCGTGACCGTAGGGCAAATTATCCTCGATGGTGTAATACGGCACTGCTTCCCACACGCCGTTCTTTTTGACGTTGCGCATTTCCGTTTTATAGAAGTTTACCTTGCACAGGTCGTGTAAAAGCGCTGCAATCGCAAGGCTTTCTTCCTCATAATGGAATCCGTAACGCTTTTCCAAACGCGGCATATTGTCACACAAACACTCGTACACGTTCAGGCTGTGTTCGCAAAGACCGCCTTCGTAGTCCCCGTGGAAACGGGTGCTGGCGGGCGCTGCGAAGAAATCGCTCTGCTCGGACAGCAAAAAACGAAGCAAATCGTCTGCGCCTTCACGCTTGATTTTGGACTGATATAACGTGACAAACCGCTCTTTATTCAATTGCGGTGTGGATTGTGTCAATGGCATAATAAACGTCCTCGTTCTATGGTTATTTTGCAACAAACACGGCCGCCCTGCGGGCGGAACCGACGTTCAGTCGGCAAGTGTTGTTGAAGTGCGTGACCGGCGAGAGACCGATTACGCAGGAAAATGCGTCACGCTAGATTACTGCTTGTAGTAAGATACGCCGCCGAGGGTGATGAAGGAACCGTTGTCGTCCTTGCCTTCGCCGTAGGACAACGTGCCGCTGTAAGCAGAAGCATCGTCACTTTCAAAGGTGAAGGTGATGGTCTTGTTGCCTTCGTCGTCTTTGCCCATCTTGTAGGTGCCTTCAAAGGATTTCTCGAAACCGAGAACGGCTGCCGTAACGGTTACTTTGCTGCCGGAGAAGGTGTACTGCACACCTGCCAGACCGGATTTGTCACCGTACGTACCGGAAGGACCGCCGCAGGATACGAGTGCCAGGGAGAGAAGAACGGTTACCATTGCAACCGCGAGAATGCGAACCATTTTTTTCATTTTTGTGTACCTCCAAATATTTTATAGGGTTTGTTGGTATTATAACACAAACCGCCCCGCTTTGCAAGCGAGGCGGCATTTTCAATTGTTTATTGGCTATCGGTCGTATCGGCAGTGTTGTCGGCATCAACAGCATTAACAGCATTGACTGAATTGACAGAATTCGTTGTGATTGTCGTACGGCGGCCGGGAATACCGTGCAGGCGGTGATTCAAAATCACGGCGCAGAAGATAAAATGCGTACCGGCCGTCAGCAGCCAGGAAATCGGATAGGAAACGTACAGGATAAACTGCGTGGGATGGATACGGAACACCGTATAAATCCACACAATACGCATGACACAGGAACCGGTCAGGGAGATAATCATCGGTGTTAAAGATTTGCCCATACCGCGCAGGGCGCCGCACCCGACCTCCATCAGTCCGCACAGGAAATACGTGGTGCAGATGACCTGCAGACGCGCCATACCGGCCTCAACGACCGCCGGGTTGTCCGGTGCAAACAGGGTAAGCAGCTGCCGACCGAAGGCAAATTCGCCGAATCCGAAAAAAAGACCGACAGCCGTGACCAATAAGGAACACCAGCCGATGCTGCGCACCGCACGATCGTACTTATGCGCCCCGCGGTTTTGGCCGACGAACGTCAGCACGGTGTGATACAGGGCGTTCTGTGCGATGTAGATATAACCGTCCAGATTGGAAGCGGCTGTATTGCCTGCCACCACAACCTTGCCGAAGCTGTTGACCGAAGACTGAATCAAAACGTTGGAAATGGAGAAAATACAGCCCTGGAGTCCCGCAGGCAAGCCGATGACAACGATACGGCGAAGGGATTCTTTATCAATTTGCAGCTCTTTGAGGGACACGCGGCAGGGGCCGTCCAGCCGCATCATAAAAATCAAAACGGCAAAACAGGAAACGTATTGCGACACTGCCGTTGCAATCCCGACGCCGAGGGCCCCGAGACCGAAGACAATCACCATCACGAGATTAAGCGCAACGTTGAGCACACCGGCAACCGTGAGGAAGATCATGGGGTGTACGGTGTCCCCGCGGGAGCGCAGCATGGTAGCGCAAAAGTTATAAATCATGCAGGCGGGCATACCGCAGAACACGGCTCGCATATAGGGCACGGCTTCGTCCAAAACCGATGCCTCCGTCCCCATCAATGCCAACGCCGGTCGCGCGGCGATAAAGCCGAACACAGACACGCCGATGCCGCAAATTATGGACGTCAACACGGACGTGTGGACCACTTTATCCACTTTGTCCCATTTCTCTGCACCTATGTCGTGCGCGACGCAAACGCCGGAGCCGACGGACAATCCTAAGAACAAATTGGTGAGCAGTGCCGTCAAGGCACCGCAGGAACCGACGGCAGCCAGCGCCGTTTCACACTCGTCCACGGTGGCGCCGCCGTAGCGCCCTACCACCAGCGTATCCGCCGTGTTGAAGAGCAGCTGCAGAATGCCGCTCAAAATAATCGGCACCGTGTAGACGATAATCCGGGGGAGCAAAGGCCCTACGGTTAAATTCACTTGTGCTTTTGTCTTACCAACCATACGTGCTTTCTCCCTCCATTCCCAACGTGTGCCGTTTCCGATTTTTATTATAAGCCGTAAAGGACTACTATTATACTCGCTTTTACATAAACTTGCAAGGGATACGGGCATTTTACCCCAAAATGTGGTATACTATTACGTACTGTATTGCATAGAGAGGAAGAACGCCATGGCCAAAATGTCCACCGTTTGTTATATTGAAAAGGACGGGCAGTATTTGATGCTGCACCGCACCAAAAAAGAGAATGACGAAAACCACGACAAATGGCTGGGCGTGGGCGGCAAATTCGAGGCCAATGAAAGCCCCGAGGACTGCATGCTGCGCGAGGTGTGGGAAGAGACGGGCCTGACCCCGACCGCCTGGGAATACCGCGGCATCATCACCTTTGTTTCCGACGTTATCACCACCGAATATATGCACCTGTTCCGCGTGACCGACTGGACAGGCGACCTGAAGGAATGCGACGAAGGCGACCTGGATTGGATTGACCGTGAAAAGTTGCTGTCGCTGCCTATGTGGGAGGGCGACCGCATCTTTTTGGACCTCATCGGTGCGCCGCACCCCTTCTTTTCCTTAAAACTCACGTATTCCGGGGAAACATTAACGGGCGCCGTTTTGGACGGCCGGGTACTGCCGATGCCGTATACCGCGGTTGACAGATAAATCCTTTTTATGCTATAATATTTAACTGTAATTTTTATTTTTGCAAATTATAATTTCTAAACGATAGAAGAGGTACACACATGGAATACCGTTTTGCCGCACGTATTGCCAACCTGAAACCGTCGGCCATTCGTGAAATTTTAAAAGCGCCTTCCGACGCAGAAACCATTTCGTTCGCTGCCGGCAACCCCGCCGCCGAAACCTTCCCCGTGAAGGAGATGGCACAGATTGCCGCCGATATTTTTGCCACTGAGGCAACCACTGCCCTGCAGTACGGTGTCAGCGACGGTTACGCGCCGCTGCGTGCCGCCATTGCCGAACGGCAGTACAACGTGTGGGGCATCGGTAAATCCGTCGCACGCGGTGATAAATTCAACGACGAATGCGTCATCGTTTCCGGCGGTAACCAGGGTATCGAACTGGCCGCCAAAATTCTGTGCGAAGAGGGCGAGAGCATCATTTGCGAAAATCCCACCTTCATCGGCGCGCTCAACGCTTTCCGTTCCACGGTCAACGCCAACACCGTCGGCGTGCCGCTGCTGGACGACGGTCCCGATATCGAAGCACTTGAAAAAGCGCTGCAGGATCATCCGGACGCCAAACTGATGTATTTGATTCCTACCTTCCAAAACCCGGCAGGTTTGACCACGTCGCTGGAGAAGCGCCGGGCCATTTACGCATTGGCATTAAAATACAACGTCATGATTTTGGAGGACAACCCCTACGGTGAATTGCGTTTTGCCGGGGAGGAAATCCCGACCATCAAGAGCATGGATACCGAGGGTATCGTCATTTACTGCTCCAGTCTGTCCAAGATTATGTCGGCCGGTATCCGTATCGGTTTCATCATTGCCCCCGAGGCCGTGACCGCCAAAATGGTCGTTGCCAAACAGTCTGAGGACGTACATACCAACCTGTTCTTCCAAATGCTGTGCCACAAATACATGACGCAGTACGATTTCCAGGGCCACGTCGAGGACATTCGCAACATCTACCGTCACAAGTGCAGCCTGATGCTGCAGGAACTGGATAAGAACCTGCCCAAGTGGCTCAAGTTTACCAGACCCGAGGGCGGCCTGTTCCTGTGGTGCACCCTGCCCGACTCCATCGACGCAACGGCATTCGTCCGCGCCTGCATGGCAGTCAAGCTGCGCATCGTTCCCGGTGCAACCTTCAACTGCGATCCTTCGGCGCCCTCCCAGTGCTTCCGCCTGAACTACTCGACGCCCAGCGACGAGCAGATTATCGAGGGATGCAAACGTCTGGGTGACGTAGCCCGCACGTTTCAACCCTAATTCGAGGTGATAGTATGTTTAACGATCAAAAAGTTTCTTTTTCCGGCGTGCAGCCCAGCGGCAACCTGACCATCGGTAACTACCTGGGTGCGCTGCGCAATTTCTCCACCTATTCCGAAGCGTATAAAACCTTCTACTGCGTGGTGGACGGACACGCCATCACAGTCCGTCAGGTACCGGCCGATCTGCGCCGCCGCACCTACGAAACGCTGGCCCTGTATATGGCCTGCGGTCTTGACCCCAACAAGAACACGCTGTACGTACAGTCCCACGTGCACGAGCACGCCGAACTGTCCTGGATTTTAAACTGTTTCACCATGTTCGGTGAGCTGTCCCGTATGACGCAGTTCAAGGACAAGAGTGCCAAACACGCCGACAACATCAACGCAGGTTTGTTCACCTACCCCGTTTTGATGGCGGCAGATATTCTGTTGTATCAAACCGACGTCGTACCCGTCGGCATCGACCAAAAACAGCACGTGGAACTGGCGCGCGACATTGCCACCCGTTTCAATGCCGTTTTCCCGGACACCTTCACGATTCCCGAGCCCGTCGTGGCCAAGAGCGGCATGAAGATCATGTCCCTGGCCGACCCGACCAAGAAGATGAGTAAGTCCGACGAAAACGTCAATGCCGTCGTCTATATTTTGGACGACCGCGACACCATCATCCGCAAGTTCAAACGCGCCGTGACCGATTCCGACACCTGCGTGCGCTATGCCGAGGGCAAGGACGGTATCAATAACCTGATGAGCATCTATTCCTGCTTCACCGGCAAGACCAACGAGGAAATCGAACGCGAGTTCGAAGGCAAGGGCTACGGCGACTTTAAGGCTGCCGTCGGCGAAGTTTGTGCCGATGCGCTGGCCCCCGTGCAGGAAAAGTTCAACGCGTTCCTGTCCGATAAGGCACAGCTGGAAGCACAGATGAAGAAGGGCGCCGAGGAGGCGTCTTACTACGCACGCAGAACACTCTCAAAGGTTCAAAAGAAAATCGGTTTTGTTCAAGTAAAATAATAAATAAGATAAACGGAGGAAATCCCCATGAAAATTCTGGTTATTAATGCCGGCAGTTCTTCCATCAAATATCAGCTGTTTGATATGGATACCAAGGACGTCCTGGCAAAAGGTCTTTGCGACCGTATCGGTATCGCCGGCGGTAACTTCAAGCACAAGGTGCCCGGCCGCGACGATTACAAAATCGACGTTGACATGAAAAACCACGCCGAGGCCATCAGCCTGGTGCTGAACACCCTGGTTTCCAAGGAAAACGGCGTCATCGCATCACTTAGCGAAATCTCCGCCGTCGGTCACCGCGTTCTGCACGGCGGTGAGAAACTGAGCGGTTCCGTCATTATCGACGACAGCGTAAAGCAGGCCATCCGCGACTGCTTTGACTTAGGGCCTCTCCACAACCCGGCCAACCTGACCGGTATCGAAGCCTGCGAAAAACTGATGCCCGGCGTACCCCAGGTTGCCGTATTCGACACCGGTTTCCACCAGACCATGCCCGACTACGCTTACATGTACGCTCTGCCCTACGAGTACTATGAAAAGTACCACATCCGCCGCTACGGCTTCCACGGTACCAGCCACCGCTACGTTTCCGGCCGCTGCGCAAAACTGTTGGGCCGCGAGGACAAGCAGGGCCTGAAGATCGTTACCTGCCATCTGGGCAACGGTTCCTCCATCGCCGCCGTTAAGGACGGCAAGTGCTTTGATACCACCATGGGTCTGACCCCCCTGGAAGGCATCATCATGGGCACCAGATGCGGTTCCATTGACCCCGCCATCATTCCCTACCTGATGAAGAAAGAGAACCTGACGGCCGACGAGATGGACAAGATTATGAACAAGAAATCCGGTATCCTGGGTGTATCTCAGGTTACCAGCGACAACCGCGATATCGAAGAGGGTGCAAGAAACGGCAACGCTCGTTATCAGCTGGTTGAATCCATGCTGTGCCATCAGCTGACCAAGTACGTCGGCGGTTATGCCGCTGCCATGGGCGGTGTGGACGCCATCGTCTTCACCGGCGGTATCGGCGAGAACAACCCGCAGTACCGTACCCGCGTTGCTGAGAAATTGGCATTCATGGGTGTTAAGATTGACGAAGCCGCTAACCAGCGTGCAAAGCGTCAGTCCGACGAAATCGACATTTCCGCGCCCGATGCAACGGTCAAAGTATTCGTCATCCCGACCGACGAGGAATACATGATTGCTTCCGATACCATGCACCTGGTTAAGGGCGAGCCCATCACTGACTGATTGTAAATTATCCCATCGGCAGAACCGCCTGCAGTTTTTCACAGAGGGGCGGTTCTGCCTCTTTTCAACCGCAACGCCCCGGCAATACGCAAGAAAGGTATAGGCTTTAACACCATTATGCATAACGAGCTCACACGTGTCGATATAGAAAATCTAAAAAAAGAATTGGAAGAGCGTCGCGCACGTATCCCCGCCATTTTGGCAGAGGTCAAACGCACACGCGATTTCGGCGACCTGTCCGAGAACGACGAATACAAGTGTGCCAAGCGCGAGCAGAACAGCAATAAATCACGTATCCGCTGGTTGGAAAACATGATTGAAACCGCCGTTATCATTGAGTCCGACACCCGTGAGGGCGTTGTGGGCCTGTTTGACAGCGTCGTTATCTTCTATCCCGAAGAAGAGGAAGAAGAGGGCGAAAATCCCCGCACCGTGCGCATCGTTACCACGCTGCGCAACGATATTATCAACGGCAACGACATTTCCAAAGAGTCGCCTTTCGGCAAGGCATTGCTGGGTAAGCACGTCGGTGACGTCGTTACGGTACACGTGAATGATACGGTGTCCTATCCGGTGGAGATACGGAGTATTACAAAGGGAGAAGACAAATAATAACGCTTCTGCGGGAGGGGAGACCCCTCCCCTACGGTATTTGTTTTTACTCGCCGGCTCCGGTACCTTTGCATTAGAATCCCGGTCGTATTATTTTAATGAACGACACGCTTGTAGGGGAGGGGTTCCCCCTCCCGTTCGTCCGGTCCGCACGGCGTACACGTAACGAATGACACAACCTACATAAAAACGGTCCCTCGAGCGAGGGACCGTTTTCTATTTATTATTGCAATACTTATTGTGCTTTGAACAGAATCAGTTCGGAACACAGGGCCGACGGCAGGACGATGCGCACACCGTTTTGCAGCAGTTGTGCGCCGGTTGCCGTATACGTCGAACCGCTGTTGTCAAGCGTCACGGCGTAGGTCAGGTCCGCGTGCAGGCCGCGCGGGAGGATGACGACGTCACGCCGTTCGGTACACGTGGGCGTGGCAAATACGGCCAGTGCGTCGCTCGTGCCGTCCGGTGCGCTGATTTCCAGGGCGGAGTAGCCCAGCTTTTGCGTATCGGCACGGGTGGGCGTGTGGTGCCATACCAAGGAAGTAGGCAGCATGGGACGGATAAAGGATTTATACAAATCCATACTGTGACGGATGAACGCCATGGCGTCGGGATTGGCCTGTGCCGTACGCGGCACAATGACGTTGAGGGACGTGTGCGTCAGCATGGTGTTGCGCAGATGGCTTTGGAATTCACCGCTCATATGGCAGCCCATACCGGCAAACAAACGGTCTACGCGCTCGGGCGGGAGCGCCATCGTCATACCGTTGGTAATCTCCACGGAACGCGGCATATGCTGGTTGTCGCTGACCCAGGTGTGGTTGAAAGCAGCCATCTGCCCCAGATCCGTACGTCCACCGCCGCCGGCGCAGTTTTCGAAAATAACGTTCGGGAATTCCTTTTTCAGCGACCCGTAGAGCTTATACACGGCCTGATTATGGCGGATATTGAGGCACTCGTTGATGCCGGTACCGCGGTCACCCTTGCGGAAGGTATTATCGATGCCGATATTGTAGTCGACGCGTAACAGGTCCAGGCCGAACTCGCGAATCATGCGGGCAAGTTCATCGTGCGCCCAAGCGTACGCAGCGGGATTGGTCAGGTCGATGGCACCGCCCGTGGGTCTGTCACAGAACATCGGCGCGGCAAACCACTCGGGATGCTCCGCGGCAATGGGGGCCTTGTGCCCTAAACGTTCAATCTCAATCCACATGGCGAATTTCATACCGAGGGCGTGACACTCTTCACGCAGTTTGGCAAGGCCGTTGTCGGGGTAACGGTCGGCATTGGGCTCTAAAATGCCGTTCATAGCGCCCCATTCGGAGGCTTCCGTTCCGGGAGGGCAGCACCAGCCGGCGTCGATGATAAAGACCTCGCCGCCCATTTCGGCCATATGCTTCATAAAGGCACGAGTGGTTTCCATACTCATATCGTGCTCGGCACCCATACCGGCACCAACCAGGCAGGCGTCACCGTTTGCCTCAGGTCTGTTGAGTACCGATTTGCGTACGTGCGCGTGCATTTCCTGCACGGCCATATCCAAATCGCCCTGCAAAAGGCCAAAAAGCACGGCAGGCGTTTCAAAGGTTTCGCCGGGGGCAATGACGTACAGGGGATGATAACCGGTGAGTTCGGCGCACAGGGAAAGTGTCGCATCGTGACGGCCGTCCTGTGCATTGACGTCCACGGTAAAGCGGCAGCCGCCGGACCACGCCAATTGCATAAAGTAGATTTTGCCCCAGAATTTATTGCGAATCATCAGCATAGGATGGCGATAGCGGTCACGATTAAACCGGCAATCCACAAACATACCGTCCTTGTGCAGGGGATGCCAGGCGAATTCACCTTCTCTGCCCCAGCTGTCGTTGTCAAAATAACCGACTTCATAGATTTCACGGGGGGCCAAGTCGGCCGTTTGCGCGTGGTCTGCCGTGTCGCCCTCTTCCAAACACCCGTTGTAAAGGCCAAGACGGTTGATTCTGACGGCGCCTGCGGATTTGTTGGTCAAGGTGAACCAGCGGCTCATCATCTGCGTGCCGTCCAGCAGCGTATGTTCCACCAATTCAATGCTCTTGCGCTCGTTATACAGTTTGAGCGTCGTGTGCAAAGAGCCGTTGGATTCGGTCGTTTTATCAAAAGCAACGAAGGACCAGCCGTATTCCATACTCTCCCCGTCCAGTTCCAATGCGAACACGGAAGGATTCGACGTGCGGCCCATCCCGATACGCGAGGGGAAATTGGACAGGACGTTGAGCGGGTAACCGGCGGCATTGCAGCCACTGGCACACAGTACGCTGTCCTGCAGCGTCTCCTCAAAAACGGCCATGCCGGAACGGTAGCAGAACGTGGGGTCCGCACCGGGCCCCTGGATGGAAGCATCGACAAAGAATTGTTTTTGTGCCATATAAGGATCCTCCGTTAAATATCAATTAAGGATTTACTATGGAATATCTTATCATATTACGCCATCGTTTGCAATAAAAACCTGCCGCACGGGAATACTCCTGTGCGGCAGGGGAATATGAGGAAGATTTTGCAACGGCAAAATCAAGGGAGGGAAACACACACTTGTTCATTAAAGTGAAAAGTGAAGGACCCATCTCATAATAATAGGTGTGATTATCAAAGGCTCCCTCCGGGAGGGAGCTGTCAGCTGAAAGCTGACTGAAGGAGCTCTACGGCAGAATTAATTACAACGAAAAATATTTAGTGTGACTGTTTATCCCGCAGGCTCCTTCCGTCTCTGCTACGCAGAGCCACCTCCCTCCCGGAGGGAGGCTAGGATACGAACCACCTTTATGATAGCTTATAAATACCTTATTCGGCGCCTTTTTTCAGCACCCGGGAGCCAGGGAAAAAAGTGGCAGAAGCGCCGTTCTTACCCCCGTTAGCTGTACCCAAGTACTGCGAGGGGGGTGGCGGAAGGGCCCCCGCAATGCACGAATGTGCGTTGTGGGGATACGCAAATCGGCGGTAGGAAAAGCACGTTCTCTTTTGTATATTTTTTCAACAGACATCAGTCTTTTTCACATAAAAAACATTGTACAAGACAAAAAGTAATAATAAAGCTTTTCCGGTCTGGCCTTTTTTGACGGCTCACGTCATTCTGTGCGGAGTGCTATGACAGGATCCTTCTTCGCCGCGCTACGGGAAGGTATAATTCCGGCCATCAGCGTCAAAACCACGCTGATGGCAACCAATACCCCTGCCACAGGCAGCGGCAGCGTTGCGCTGAGTGTGTTGATATCCGTCAAATGATGCAAAATCAGATTGAGCGGGATGCACAGCAGCCATGTCACGCCGCAGCCGATGAGCCCGGAGAACAGGCCGATCATCACGGTTTCGGCATTGAACAGGCCGGATACGTTCTTTTTGGAGGCACCCGTGGCGCGCAGAATACCGATTTCCTTGGTGCGTTCCTGCACGGAAATCAGGGTGATAACACCGATCATAATGGAGGAAACCACCAACGACACGCTGACAAAACCGATGAGTACGTAAGAAATGGCGTTGATAATCGTCGTAATGGACGACATCAGGATTTTGACGTAATCGGTGTACTCAATCTTCTGCGTTTCGTCCACCGATGCGTTATAGTCGGCAATGACCTCACTGATGACGTCCTTGTCGGCAAAGGTCGTGGCGTACAGGTTGATGGTGGACGGTGCGTCCAGGTCAACGTAACCCAACGTTTGCAGATTGTCGTCGTAGGTGCTGTCGGACTGCGGTACGTATTTGTCATAATAAGCGGGAAGGATCTCGGGGAGTGCGTCGAGGGCGGCAGCCAATTCCGCATCGGTCTTGTCCGCCAATGCAGATTTGCCGGCAGCAGACAGTTCCTGCCGCTTCATTTCATATATGCCGTCGTGCATAAAGCCGCGCAATTGTTCATCGGACATGCCGTCGATCATTTCCCGCGGCAGGCCCATGGCGGCCACTTCTTCACTGGACATAATGGCATCCACCATGTCGGCGTGCGTCATGGCAGAGAGCACCTTTTGTGCGGCCGCTTCGATATCGGCGGCACTCGGCGCGGTATACAGGTCAAGATAAATTTCCGCCTTTTGAGCGTCGGTCAAGCCGGCAACGTATTGTACAAACCGGGTCACTTTTTCGCTTTCGGTCAATGACGCAGCGGCATCCTTGAAAATAAGACCGTTCAGGACGTCGACGTCGGGACTGTTCTGCTGTGCCGTCACGGCAGCCGACGCATTGGAACGATTCACAATATATTCGGTCAGGGCCGAGGTATACGCAATGGAACCCGTGAGCATAGAGGCGGCGGCGTCCTTACTGGGGCGAATAATGCCGCTCACCCGCAGATGCAGGGCGTTTTCATACAGAGCGCCAAGGCCAATGGCGTCATCACGCATATCGACGTAAGTACCGGTTTCCTCGTTCAAAACGAACGCATCACACGGGAGAATTACGCGGAAATCCAGATTACAAATGTCGGCATAGCTCCAGCTCTTGCCCACTACGTGCGCGTCGTCGCCGCTCATAGCGGCCTTCAATACGGCCAGCACTTCCTCCTCGGACGTCAGTCCCAGTGCGTAGAGCGACAGGTCGCTGAGTTCGTTGTTTTCATCGACAATCAGCACGACCTCGTCGTAGCTGTTAGGCCAGGCGCCGTAGATGACGTCGTACTGCTGTTCCAAGAGGTCACTGAACAGGGCACCGTCCTTGCCGGGCAACATTTCCTGCCACAGCACGGAGCCGGAGGACATGGTTGACATAGACGACATTGCGGACATGGAGGATGCGGCAGCCGAGCCGGCATACGCCGTCACGTCAAAGCCGTACACGGCCTCCATGGAGGCGGCAATCAATTCGTTGCTGTCGGAATGGATAACGGTACCGTCCACACTGCGCGTGTAAATCGGCAGATCCAGGTTGTAGGTGTACTGCACGCCGGACAGCGTGTCGTACAACCTGCCGTCCTCGTTTTGGCGTTCCTGTTCCAGGAATGTTTTGAAGGTGCCCAAATCGTTCTGCTTGGTTTCCAGTTGGCTGTAGGCGCTCATCAAATCGTAGAGCATCATTTTTTGATACACCGCGTCGTTTTCGTGCGGGGCGGCGGATTCGGCTGAGCCTGCAAACGTGGACAGCAAACTGCCCAGACTTACCGTTTGTGCCTGCAACGTAATCGGGTAACTGGACAGCGTGTCCTCCTGCACTAAATTGATGTAATTGGTGGTGCCCTGGGAGACGGCGTAAATCAGGGCGATGCCGATGATACCGATGCTGCCGGCGAAGGACGTCAGGGCCGTTCTGCCCTTCTTGGTAATGAGATTACGCAATGACAACCCGAAGGAGGTCCACAGCGACATGGAGGGCTTTTTGGCCTTTTTCTTCTTGCCGTCCTTGTTTTGCGCTTGCAATTGTGCCGTCATGGCTGCCATTTCTTCGTCGGTTACGGGCATGCTGTCGGACAGCACCTTACCGTCCAGCATACGGACGATACGGGTAGAATACTGTTCGGCCAGGTCGGGGTTGTGCGTGACCATAATGACCAAACGGTCCTTGGCAATCTCTTTGAGTATTTCCATAACCTGAATACCGGTCTCGGTATCCAAAGCGCCCGTCGGCTCGTCGGCCAAAAT
>DCGU01000008.1:235-836 GCA_002315325.1 Clostridiales bacterium UBA1770 | reverse complement strand
GCTGCATCTGTCCGCCGGACATCTGTGCGGGACGCTTGTGCAGCTGGTTTTGCAGGCCCACACGCGTCAGCGCCTCCACAGCACGGGCACGGCGCTCCTTTTTGCCGACACCGGCCAGCGTCATGGACAGTTCGACGTTGGACAGCACGGTTTGGTGCGGAATCAGGTTATAACTTTGGAAGACGAAACCGATGGAATGGTTGCGGTAGGCATCCCAATCGCGGTCGCGGTACTGCTTGGTGGAGACACCGCCGATGACAAGGTCCCCTGCGGTATAGCGGTCCAAACCGCCGATAATATTGAGCAGCGTCGTTTTGCCGCAGCCGGACGGCCCCAACACCGACACAAACTCGCTGTCGCGGAACCGCAGGTCGATACCGCGCAATGCCTGCACGTTCTCCCCGCCGGCGGGATATACTTTTGTAATGGATTTTAATTCGAGCATTTTTCCTCCTTGGAACAGACGTATCTTTATAAACGTGTTTGTTTTCTATATCTTACCACACCCGTGTGAAAACGGCGTGAAAAAAGAGTCAAATCAATATGATAACAAAAAAAGCAAGCAGTTAGCTTGCTTTTTGGTGGAGCATAGGGGATTCGA
>DCGU01000008.1:0-189 GCA_002315325.1 Clostridiales bacterium UBA1770 | reverse complement strand
GCGCTCCCAGCTGCGCTAATGCCCCAACGCATATGAGTATAACATATATTTATAAAAAATGCAAGAGTTTTTTTGCGTTGTGGAAAAGAAGTACGCAAATGTCGGTAAAAAAGTGTTGACAAATGCAAAGTGAAATGATATAATAATGCCTGTTCCCGAGAACGACGCTGGTGTGGCTCAATGGCAGAG
>DCGU01000024.1:5871-35001 GCA_002315325.1 Clostridiales bacterium UBA1770 | reverse complement strand
AGGTACAACTTTTTGTGATGAGCCTGAATTAAAAAAATACAAATTGCCGGCGTGTCCGATTGCGGGATTACGCCGGCACGTTTGTCGTTTGATGAAAACAGCGGTTCGCTCTACTGCAAAGGGGACGCGGGGCCGCGTCTTTTTTTCTTTGTTTTGCAATTGTGCGGCACAAAAAATGGCAAAACCCCTTGATTTTTTTATATAATATGATACAATGGTGGAAAGTGAATAGATACAGATAGAGGCGCATCGTATGATGAGTACCGTCGGCCGGGTGATTTTGGCAAAATCGTGGCTTACGTGAAAGGCAGCGGTGCCGAAGGCAGCCTTGCCGCGGCTGACCTGGTAACGGGGAATAAGATCTCCCTTACTGTCGCATATTGCGGAGTGCTATCGTATGATGATTTTCCTGTCTCTCTTTTTGACAAGCGGTACGGGAGTTTCGTTATTATCGGATGGATTTCGTAATAGTCGATGCAAATCGGCTATTTTTTCTTTTTCCCACGTCCGCTTTTGTTCTTTTTTCACTTTACTATTTGATTGAAAACATTACAGGGAGGAATATCCATGAAACAGAAAAGCCTTTTCAGAGGTGTTGCCACTGCATTAATCACACCTCTTAACGAATGCGGTATTGATTATGATCAGTTCGGCCGCGTTATTGACTGGCAGATTGCACAGGGTATCAATGCCATCGTCATCTGCGGTACCACCGGTGAAGGTTCCACACTCAGTGACGAGGAGCACCGTGCGGCGCTTGACTTTGCCGTCAAACGTGCAGCGGGCAAAACCGTCATGATTGCCGGTACCGGTTCCAACGATACGGCCTACGCCATCGATCTGACGCAGTACGCCTGCGAAATTGGGTACGACGGTATGCTGCTCGTGACTCCCTATTACAATAAGGCGACACAAAACGGGTTGGTCAAATCCTTCACGGCCATCGCCGATAAGAGTACCAAACCCTGCATTCTGTATAACGTGCCGTCCCGTACGGGTGTCAATATTGAGCCCGCTACCTACGGCGCATTGGCCGACCATCCGATGATTACGTCCATTAAGGAAGCCAACGGCAACCTGTCCAAAATCATGGAAACCATGGAAATCATCGGCGACAGACTCGACCTCTATTCCGGAAACGACGACCAAATCGTGCCGCTGCTGGCAGTCGGTGGTGCCGGTGTCATCTCGGTACTGTCCAATATTATGCCCCGTGAAACCGTTGCCATGTGCGACAAATTCTTTGCGGGTGACCTGGCCGGTGCCATGAAGGACCAGCTCAAATATCTGCCCCTGATTAACGCACTGTTCAGCGAGGTCAACCCGATTCCCGTCAAGGCCGCTATGGCTGCTATGGGCTACTGCGACGATTATCTGCGCCTGCCGCTGACCCCGATGGAGGATGCGCACAAGGAAAAACTGCTCGCGCTGATGCGTCGGAACGGATTGAAGGTATAATTATGACGCGCATTTTACTCAACGGTGCCTGCGGCCGAATGGGCCGCGAGGTTGCGGCGCTTTGCAATGCGTCGAACGATTTTGAAATCGTCGGCAAAGTCGACCCCATGGCAAATGAGGACGGCGTTTGCGGTGCATTGAGGGACTTTACGGGCGAAGCCGACGTTATCGTGGATTTTTCCAATCACCTGGGGACGGCTGCTCTTTTGGAATACGCCGTTTCCCGTAATATCCCGACGGTTATTGCAACCACCGGTCACACGGATGACGAATTGCAATTGATTGCGCAGGCGGCGAAAAAAATTCCCGTGTTTCATGCGGCCAATATGTCGCTGGGGGTCGCACTTTTGATTGAATTGGCAATGAAAACGGCGGCCGTTATGCCCGACGCCGATATTGAAATTGTGGAAACGCACCATAACCGCAAACTGGATGCCCCCAGCGGTACGGCCTTAATGATTGCCAACGCCATCAAAACCGTGCGGGATAAGGCCTTTTTGAAATTGGGCCGCAGCGGTAATGCCAAACGCGAAAAGGACGAGATCGGCATCAGTGCCGTTCGCCGCGGCAATATCGTGGGCATTCACGAGGTGCTGGTGTCCACCGACAGTCAAACGATTACGCTCAAACACGAGGCGCACTCCAGGGCTTTGTTTGCCGAGGGCGCACTCAGTGCCGCCGCATTTATGGTTAATAAGAAACCGGGTTTGTACGATATGAACAGTATCGTGCACCCGCAGGAGGATTCATCCCTATGATTAGAATTGGTATTGCAGGGTACGGTAATCTCGGCAAAGGCGTCGAGGCTGCCGTGGCCAACGCACCCGATATGGAATTGGTCGCTGTTTTTACGCGCCGCGATCCGGCCGGCGTCAAATTGAGAACGCCCGGCGTGCCGGTCGTGCCGTACGCCGACCTTGCGTCGTATCAGGGTAAAATCGACGTCATTGTCAATTGCGGCGGCTCGGCCACCGACCTGCCCGAGACGACCCCGGCCATCGCCTCTCTTTTCCACGTCATCGATAGTTTTGACACGCACGCCAAAGTACCGGAACATTTTGCCCGCGTCAACGATGCGGCCGAAAAGAGCGGGAAAGTGGCCATTATTTCCGTGGGCTGGGATCCGGGACTTTTCTCACTCAACCGTTTGTATATGAATGCCGTTTTGCCTAATGGTTCCGATTATACCTTCTGGGGCCGCGGCGTTTCCCAGGGACATTCGGATGCCATCCGCCGTATCGAAGGCGTGCTGGACGCCCGCCAGTATACGGTGCCTGTTCCCGCTGCGCTGGAACGTGTCCGTGCAGGCGAGAATCCCACGCTGTCCGTGCGTGAAAAACATACGCGTGAATGCTACGTGGTGGCAAAAGAGGGGGCAGATTTGGCCCGTATCGAGCGTGAAATCAAAACCATGCCCAACTACTTCGCCGACTACGATACGATGGTAACCTTCATTTCCATGGAGGAACTGCGGGAAAAACATATGGGCATTCCGCACGGCGGCTGTGTCATCCGTACCGGTAAAACCGGTATGAACCTGGAAACCAATCAGTCCATTGAATATAAACTGCAGTTGGAATCCAATCCCGAATTTACCGGCAGCGTGCTGGCAGCCTACGCCCGTGCCGCCTATAAATTGGGACAGATGGGCCCGGCGATGAGCGGCTGCAAAACCGTATTCGATATTGCACCGGCATGGCTGATGCCAACGGACGGTGCCGCATTACGGGCGCATATGCTTTGATAAAAGAAAACGAGTAACGATATGATTTGTGATAACCTTTCCGTCAATGCAGCGGGTCACCTGACCTTTGCCGGACACGACACCGTGGAACTGGCGGGGCAGTACGGTACGCCCGTGTATTTGATGGACGAAAACAAAATACGTGAAAAATGCCGGATATATAAAGCGGCCATGACGGCTGCCTTCGGCGGTGTTTCGGGACCGTTATTTGCCAGCAAATCCCTCTGCTTCAAACGCATTTACGAAATTATGCGGGAAGAGGGGATGGGCATCGACGTGGTGTCCCCCGGGGAACTCTACACCGCACTGCAGGCCGGGTTCCCGGCGGCAAACGCCTACTTCCACGGCAATAATAAGACCGACTTCGATATTGCCTATGCGATGGATGCCGGCATCGGATACTTTATTTGCGACAATGTCGACGAACTTTGTGCCATTGACCGCGAAGCCGCACAGCGCGGCATTCGGCAAAAAATCCTGTTGCGCTTAACACCCGGTATCGACCCGCACACCCATGCCAAAATCAACACGGGCCGCGTCGATTCCAAGTTCGGTGCCGCTATCGAAACGGGGCAGGCCATGGCGTTGACGCAGCTGGCACTGGCACAGCCACACGTGGCACTGATGGGCTTCCATTGCCATATTGGGTCGCAGATATTCGAATGCGATCCCTTCTGCGAGGCGGCGTCCATTATGCTGCACTTTATTGCCGAGGTTAAAACGAAGCTCGGGTTCGAGGCCGCCGTTTTGAATCTCGGCGGCGGTATGGGTGTGCCCTATACCGAAAATGACCCCGTCATCGATTATGCCGCCAATATTCGCGTCATCGGTGAACGTGTGCAGGCGCTTTGTGCCGAACTCGGAATCAACCGTCCCACGATTTTGATGGAACCGGGGCGTTCCATCGTGGCTGACGCCGGTATGACGCTCTACACGGTGGGCGGGAAAAAAGAAATCCCGGGATTCCGCAATTACGTCTCGGTGGACGGCGGTATGCCGGACAACCCGCGCTATGCGCTGTATCAGTCGGTCTATACCGTTGTGACGGCCAACCGCGCCGCACAACCTGCCGATTACCTTTGCACCGTGGCAGGGCGCTGCTGTGAGAGCGGCGACCTAATCGGGGAAAACGTCCGTCTTTGCGAGCCGGTGCGCGGCGATATTTTGGCCGTTTTGACCACCGGTGCCTACAATTACGCCATGTCTTCCAACTATAACGCCATTTGCAAGCCGCCCGTGGTCATGCTGGACGGTGACAAAACGTACGTGGCCGTCCGCCGCGAAACTTTCGCGGATTTGGTCGGTTGCCAGGAATGAGAAAAGCAAAATGAAAATCACACACGATTTACACACGCATACGCTGATGTCTTCCTGTTCGTTCGACCCTCATGCAACGATGCAGGCTTACGTGGATAAAGCGAGCGAACTCGGCCATACGGTCATCGGGATTTCCAACCACCTTTGGGACGAAAAGGTCCCCGGGGCCAGCGAGTGGTATGCGGGACAATGTGTCTCCTATGGTTTTGAGGAAAAATATGCCATCCCGGCGGATACACACGGTGTGCGCGTCTTGTTCGGTGCCGAAACAGAGTACTGCGGTATGACAAAGACGCTCGGCATGTCTGCCGAGACCGGTGCCCGCTTTGATTATATTTTGGTTCCCCATACCCATTCGCATATGAAAAATTTCGTTATGGAAGAAAATGACGACGTTAAAGCGTATCGGAACGATTTTTGTGCCAAATTGGAGAAGGCATTCCCCGAGTTGGGTCATGCCTTGGCGTGCAAAATGACAAATGCCATGTCGTACAACGAGGTGCGTGCCCGTTTGGCTGCACCCAAAGTGGACGAGGTGAAATACCACGTCGAGTTTTGTTTTTCCTCGTTTGAAACGCTGATGGCGCATGCTGAGTTCCGAAAACTGACCGCTGCCGTCAAAACGTTTATTGCACACCCGTTTTGGCCCTGCGGTTTGTCCGGTGATGAAGTGTATACAGCGCTCAATCTCATTCTTGCCGAAGAAGATCGCCTTTTTAACGATTTCAAGGCATGCGCTGCGCTCGGCGTGGGGCTCGACGTCAATATGGACTGCTATCATTTTGACGTTTGCGACTTGAATGATAATCCTATGGTCAAGATTATGCGTGTTGCCAAGCGGGCCGGCTGTAAGTTTATTTTCGGTACGGATGGGCACGCCGTTGCTGATTTGGAGGATATTCGACGCGGGGAAGCCGTCGCGGATGCCATCGGCATTTGTGAGGACAATCTGGACGATATTGTCAAATAAAACGAAAACGCCATTGTCATTTTGTGTGTCGCATATATAGGCTGAATACGGAAGGAAAGGGCACTGAACACGCCCTTTCCTTTCTTTATTTGCAGAAAAAATACCGGACGTTCATGCCGTCATCAATTTTAAATATTGACAAAAGGCAGGCATTAAAGGTATAATTTTAACGTTGTTTCTATACTATTATGCGTATTTTATAAACAGAAGGATGAATGGACGAATGCTTTCGTTTGATGAGACCAATCAAAAACTGTATGATATGATGCCGCACGTTGACCTGCTGGCACCGATGGATTTGGAAGCGCTCCCGCACTTTCCGGGGGAAAGACAAAACGTGGTGTGCCTGCCGGATGATACGTTTCGTTTCCTGCACGAAGCGGCGATTATATCGTTCGGCGGTGTGCTGTTTGCCGCTTGGTACAATTGCCCAATCCTGGAATTGAACGGCTTTACGCCGATTCGCTGTGCCCGGTCGTACGATGACGGTAAGACGTGGGAGCGGTTCCAAACCGTGGCTGCCGATGAAAGCGGTGCCATTTTGTACTGTCCCCCCGTATTCGGTATTGACAGCGGCCGCTTGTATATGCTGGTCAACGAAATGGTTGCCCCCGACCATATCCATGCGCTGGATTTGTTTGTGTTTGACCCCATTTCCGATAGATTCGAGCAGGTTTGGACGCGCCCGATTCCGTTCAAACTCAATACCAACGTCTCCGTTTTGCCCAACGGACGGGCAGTCGTATACGGGCGTGTGGCAGAGCTTGACGGCTTCCCCAATACGCCTGCCGTTTTGGTTTCCGACAATGGCCACATTGACGCTGATTGGTACGTGGTAAAAATGCAGCAGGACGGCAATTTGCCAGACGGTATGCATTTGGTCCACCCGGAAACGAGCGCCTACGTCGCGCATGATTCCGTTTTCACGTTGTGCCGTGATGACGAGAGAACGGTGCCGCTGGTTTACGTTTCCGAAGATATGTGCCAAACGTTCAAACCCGTAATCGCGCACAATATTCCGTTTGCCAATTCCAAAATCTATGCCGGTACGTTGTCGAACGGCGTCAATTACGCCATCGGGAACCTGACGCGTGAACGGACCAAGTTAGCCATTTTCTTCACGCAGCCCGGCAGCGCCGTGTTCACCAAAGGATTTATGCTGCAGGACGGCCCGTCCGAAACGCTCGGTATGGGTGTCAAATGGCATTATCCCGTTGCCTATGAGGCCAATGGCAATTTGTATATCATTTATACGATGAACACAAACGAACAGCACCGCGGCGCCGCATTGACGGTTTTACCGCTGGCTAATCTGTAAACTGTAATCTATAATCGAAAACGACCGTTTTCTCGATGAAAACCGGGAAAAACCGGCCGGCTGGACGATTTTTGGTCAATATATTTTTTACTGCCGAAGGCGGAAAGGGAATTATTATGTCTGTGTCAAATGCATATGCAGAGGATTTGCTGCTGCGCCTGCGCCTGTCCGAAACCTGTTTGCTCGGTTGTGTGATGAACGGTACGGATTACCGTCCGTCTGCGGATTACGGTGAATGGGAAGTCGCCCATAACGTCGGCCGCGTGATTGAAGCCATATTATTGATGGAGCAGTATTGCGGTACCAAACCGGACGAAAAAGCCGTGGCGGGCCTTGTCGAGAACCTATGGAAAATGACCGACAATCCCTTCAGCCTGCTGCTGTGGGATAACACCCACTTTCACAGTATGCGGGAGGCGCTCATGGCCTATGCCGCCCTTATTAAATACCGCCCCGCCTATAAAGAAAAAGCGCTTGAAAAGGCGAAACTGTTGATCAAAACCATGACGGCGGTGTTTTACGATAAAACGCTGACGTCTGCCGAAATCAGCACGGCTATGGGATTTGCGTTGCCGGGGCCCGCACCTGCCGACGACCCCTATTACGTGAGTGAAACGTGTCAGTCAACAGGCCGCGCCATCGAGGGCCTGTTCCGCCTGTGGGAATTAACGGGGGACAGTGAAGTCCTTACGGCATTGCAGCAAAACGTGGCCCATCATCGTGTCAACGCATTGTGCCCTGACGGGTCTGCCCCCGCCTGGATGACCTGCCCGACGCACGTCGGTCATAATCATTCCACACTTGGGACGCTCCGCGGCCTGTTGTTATACGGGCTGAAATTCGGCGACGCTGCACTGGTCGACGCCGTTTGGAAGACCTGGCAAAAGACTATTTTCACGTGCAACTGTGACGAAACCGGCTTTGCCCCGCACGACCTCGGCAAAGCGCGGTTTAATGACAGGCTCGGCGATCCGCTCGGTGACCAGGCAAGCTGCTGCGACGTTTGCTATATCGGCTGGCTGCTGGCCACCGAGGCGGGCCACTCGGAGATCTTGGACACCGTGGAAAAACTCATTCGTACCCGCCTGTTTCATTTCCAGCGGCTGGATGACCCCAAGTATCTCGGTGCCTGGGGGATTACCGGCGCCTATGACGGGGGTGGTACCACCATCGACGTTTTTGCTTTGATTGAAAGCACGCTGGCCATGATGTACGGACACAATATTGCCGAAAAGGACGGCGTACGCACGCTCAATCTGCTGTTCTCCTGTGAAAGTAATTCTCTGAAAGTTGACGTGACGCAGGACGACTGTCGCCGTATCACGCTGACGTCCCGAACGGCCGCGGCGATTCGCTTCCGTGTGCCGGCCTGGGTTGACCGGACGCAAATTGACGTTAGAACCGCCGACGGTAAGAAAATTGCCTGCGGCACCGACGGTTGCTTTGCCGTTATTCCGGCAGATGCTGTTGCGGTGAACAGTCCGATTACCGTCACGCTCCCGCTGCCCGTCACCGAAAAAACGGTGTACGCCTGGCGCTCCAAAACGCCCTATCGCGTGACGTGGAAGGGCGACTCCGTCGTTTCTTTCACACGCATAGATTGACGTTTGACACAAATATAGAAATAAGCACCTCCCGGGAATCATCTCGGGAGGTGCTTTCTTATAAAGTCGGAATCAAATTTGCTTGCCGGCAAATCGGCAGGGAAAAATCAAAAAGCAATGTTTTCATCTTTGAGCAGGTCGGAAAACGGCATTTTTCTGCCGTATTGCCGCACCCCTAACCAAACGGCTGTCAGCAGAATATACGTGCCTGCGGCAATGAGCAGCGCCGTTCGGGGCGGCAGCGTAAAGTCCATAGCGACCGCCATTTCGGCATACAGCCAAGGACACAATAGGTCTGCCAAACGTTTGGCCAAGGGCAGCGCAACGGCTGCGCACAGAAATATGCCCCTGCCGATGCCGGCGAAAAACAGCGCGGTCACTTCCGGGTCGGTATAGCCGAATATGCGGTACAATGACACAGTCCGCACCTGACGCGTCATCATGGTAACCGTGACCAAATAGACGAAGATGACGAGCAGCAGCACTGAGGCAATGACCGAAAGACGGATAAACGGCACCATGTTTTTTTCTATGGCTGCCACGCCGCTTTCAACGGAGGTCCGGCGTGCCGTTGACGAAATACAGGCGGGGCAGACAGCCAACGGTTCACTTGCAATAATCGTGTTATAGCTTTGCGCCGGCTCCCCGAGCAATGCGCAAAGGGCGGCTGCGTTCATATAGACGCTCATATCCGGCCCGGCTGCAAGAATTGCCCCCACTGTGAACTGATACTCTTTGTCGTCATAGTTGCGCTGCAGGCAAACGCTGTCCCCAACGTGCAGCCCGCTCTTGGCGGCAAACGACGCACCGAGAGCGACCGTATCGTCGTTCATAACGGGAAGAGCATAGTATTGACTGTTCTTTGAAACACCGAGCACCGGTACGCTGATTTTTTCACCGTAAACCAAATACGTAAAGTCGGCACACAGCAAACGTTCCCCGCGGTTGTCGCCGACGTCCTGCAGGGGATACCGCAGCGTGTAGCGGTATTCGTAGGGGATATCGGCACAGGCGGCCGCGGCGTTGTCGGCAATGATACGGCTGTTGCCCCCTAAAAACAACAGTGCACCGGCCAAAAGCATGCCCAAAAACAGAATGGCAAAACCGGGTAGGTTGCGCATAAAGATACGCAGGCGAATGCGGTTTGATGCGCAAAGGCGGCGCCGACAGCGTAACGTGTGCGGTTTTCCCACCTCCGTCGTACGCATCACGGACAGCACGCTTTGGCGGAACAGGCCGGCCAGGCTGCAGCCGTTGACGATAATGGTTACCGCACTCGGCATCAGCATGGCATACAGCCATAGGTACCACGGGCAGGCATACGCATACGAAGGGAAGGAGTAGGTGACGTGGAAGGCATCCAGCGCCATATTCATACACAACGGCGAATAGGCAACGGCTAAGCCGATGCCGCCACCCAGCAGAGCCGTCAGGGCGGAAGGCAGTAAATAATACCACAGCAGCGTTTGCCGCCCTACGCCCAGGGCTGCCAGCGACCCGATCATGCCGGCTTCGCTCGTCACTTGCTGCCGTAAGGTAATCGCGAATACCCAAGACAAAAGAACCATTAAAAAGGCACCGGCAGCCATACCGACGTCACGGTACAGTTTTGCATAGGTTGTTTCTTCACCGATGCGGGGATTATCACACGCTTCCAAAAACGTGACGGCCCGGTCGGCCATTGCCGACAGGACGTTTTCTGCGGCTGCGGCATCGGATAAGTCCACGTCGTACGAAAGCAAAAGCTCCTGTACGTACGCCGCAAAAGTCTCGTGCGTCGCGGCGTACGTTACGTAATCAAGGTCCAAATGCATAACGGCGTTGCGGAAAGCGTCCATATCGGTCCCGGCGGTTCGCAGGAACGCATACGTGTACGTTTGTTCGCGTCCGCTCTCTTTTTGCCAGGCTTCATACGTATCGGCGGATACGACGACGAACGTAAACAGCGTTGGGTCAACGGATACGTCCGTAATCTCTGCCACAGGCGTGACGTAATCCGGCAAACACCCGATGCCGACGACGGTCAGCTCCCGGTCGCCCGGCGTCACCGTATCGCCGACAGAGGCACCGACCGCATCTGCGTACAGTTGTTCCAGCACAACTTCATTTTCGTCCATCGGCGCTCGACCCTCGCAAAGGGTGAGTTTATCGATGTGTTCACGCACGGGAAAAACGCGAACCGTTAAACCATCGGTGCCTGGAATTTCAAAGCTGAAGTGCTGCTCCAATTCGACGGCGTATGCGGTTTGCAAATCCTCAAAATCCGACGCTTGCATGGGCAAAAGGAGCGTAAATTGCCCGTCTTGCGGCACCTCGTCGGTGACGTGCTGCGCACGCCCTTCCAAAACCGTCACACCGGAACCGACCAATGCGGTGGCGGTGCCGACGACTACCGTGCATAACAGCAGAATGGCGGCATATTTCAAGCGATTGCGTGCCATATGGCGCCAAACGCGCTTCCAAAAAATCATAGTCATGGCAATGCCCGTATTACAGTGCCGCAATCGTGGCGGGATCGGTGGGGGCGGGATTGACGGTCTGCTCCGTAACGGCACCGTCGCGCATCCGTACGACGCGGTGTCCCATAGGGATAATGGCCTCGTTATGGGTGACCAGTACTATCGTTGTGCCGTATCGGCGGTTGATTGCAAACAATAGGGATAATATTTCCCGTGCGGCGCAGGAATCCAAGGCACCGGTCGGCTCATCGCATAAAAGCAATTTGGGATTTTTGACAACGGCTCTGGCAATGGCGACACGCTGCTGCTGTCCGCCGGATAATTCCCGCGGAAACCGGTTGACTTTGTCGGCAATGCCCAACGTCTGCAGCAGGGTGTCCATATCCAACGGATGGGAGGACAGGCAGCGGCATACCTCGACGTTTTCATAAACCGTCAAATCGGGAATCAGCTGATAATTTTGAAATACGAATCCGACGGTTTCGCGGCGGTACGTTGTCAGCTCTTTTTTGTGCATGGACGATACGGCGGAGCCATCTACGGTGATACTGCCGCAGTCGGTCGGCTCCAGACCGCCGATGACGTGCAACAGGGTTGATTTCCCGCACCCGCTCGGGCCTAATACGATACAAATTTCCCCGGCGTTAACTTCCAAATTTAAGTCGTTCAGGGCGTTGCTTTTGGCATCGGCCGTGCCGAACGATTTATGCAGTTGTTGACAGGATAAAAACATACGACACCTCCTAAAGCGCCATTTTTTACGATAATATAATTATAACCGTTTTGTTGCAAAAGTGCAAATGGGCGGCAGGCGTTTTGGACATTTTGTATAAAAAACAACGGATGGCGTTTTTTAAAAACGATTTGATGAAATTATTAATGATTATGATTATCACCGAATGAAAAATGTCGCATATTTTGTCGTAGATTTTTGGATATAACTAGGATTATTTGTTAGATGAACTTTTTTTTATGCATTTTTTTATCGAGTGCTATTGCTTTTGCTACTTTACTGTGTTAAAATGACCTAACTATCCCTAACTTATATAGAAAGGCGGGAATATGAAAAAACGATTTTTATCTTTAGCATTGGTATTTCTATTACTGTGCGGGACGGTCGGACATTTGCTGTCGTTTCAGGCAGCGGCAGAAACTGCGCCGTCAACCAAACGTAAGCAAAAAGTAATTGCAGTGGTATATGACAACTCCGGATCAATGTCGACAGGGGACAGAGTGTCCTACGCTAAATATGCTGCACAGTCATTGATTGCACTGGTTGACCCTGGGGACACGCTGTATATGGTTCCGATTGATCCTTCGGTTTGTTCCGACAATCATTACAAAATTGATTTGAAGGTCAAACGGTCGGAAATACTCGACAGTGCCGATCTTCGGGCTGTATTTCGGGCGGCAGGTACTACGCCGGCAGTGTCTGTAGGAACCGGTGTGGAAATGCTGGTCAAAGAGGGCATGCAAAAAAGTGAAGACGTTGTGTCAACCGAAGGAGACGACAAGGAATATTGGCTCGTTGTGCTGACAGACGGGTTGTTCCAGGACACTCACTACAAACAGGTTTCTGCGGAAAAACTTTTGGAACAATATGCCTACGGATACAGTGGACTTCGTACCGTTTATTTGGGATTTGGAGAAGAAGCAGAGGATTTGTCCAATTTTGCGCTGCAATCTAAAATGCCGTTCACGGCGCTGAAAATCACGGAACCGCTCGAAGTCATCGAGGCAATGCAGCAAATCGCCTGTTTGTTGTCCGGCAGACTCGCATTAGACAGTCAATACGTCAGTGCGTCCGGGTCGTCCGTGGCCGTTGATTTATGCGGGTGCGCCTATCCTATCGCCGGCATTTCCGTCATTGCACAGGATTGCAATGCAGTTATGACTTCGGCCTCATATGACGGAAATGTCGTATTGATGGAACAGGGGTGTACAATTACACCCGATGCATCAATGAAAATGCAGTCAGCGTATTCCGTTGTCTTAAAAAACGGAACGACAGACGTTCCGTTTGATAAGGGTACTGTGACGTTGCAATACAACAACACGGTTCCCGCAGCAAACGTGACGGTTTTGGTGGAACCGGCATTAGAATTGATTCCTGTTGTTGAGTATAAACAGGAAGCGAATTGGATTGAAGTTGATTCTCAATACATCAATGAATATTTGAAGCCGGGTGATATATTGACTTTATAAAAACGCCTGCAGACGAACGATATTATCACATTCCCAGACGTGAACTGTATCCGAATTTGGAGGAGTTTAGGTCCAAGAATCACGAATATTATCGTTTCCATAATGCATTCGTGACACGTTATGATAAGGAACAAATTGCAGAAATTTTTGCAAGGTCAGCACGTGATTACAAAGAAAAGGAAATGGGCCGTTTTGTGGTTTCCTTCCGATGCTTCAATGGTGAATTGGCGAAATACATTGAGCATATGTTAATGGAAAAAGGAGATATTCTACAGATTGTGAAAAAAGCAAAGAATATCGCACAAAGGTACGGAAAAAACGTTGTCAAGTTGCTAGAAAGGGAATTGGAAGGTAGTATTCCTGACGTTGACGCCGGCGTTCTGTACTACAGCTTCAAAACCCCGCCCACAAAAGCAGAATTGAAAAAGCAACAACAAAAAACAAAGAAACAATAAATAGTTGCTCTTTTAATCACAAAATCCCTGCCGAACCGGCAGGGATTTTGTGATTATATGCAACAAATTTAACGCGAGGCCAACAGTTGGTCCAATATAATTCGAAAAAAAGTTATTTCGCCAACTTGGCAAGAGTTCTGCCGGCGGCCGTGCCGATTTTTTCCATGGCTTTGTTGTTGAAATGCCCCTGGGCATGCGGGTTGATCCACGTCTTGTCGCGGGACAAATCCTTTGTGATATCCGTCAGCATCACGAAATCGCTGTCGGTCCGGGCGGCGTCTTCCTGCGCCGCCATGATGGCCTCGTCACGTGCAATGCGGACGTCCATCGTGTCGTCTTCCAGCCAGGTGCACACCGACACAAAATAGCCGACGCGAATAATACCGAATTTTTCCAGCGGAATTTCGGCTTTTATGGCATTTTTTAACGTGATGAGCTTCTGCAGATAGGTCTGCCTGTCCACGCGATAGATGGCGTCGCTTTCGCCCTGCAGCCATACCAAATAGATGTGACCGATCTCGCCCATGCGCTTTACTTCGTCAATGCCTTTTTTGATTTTCGTCATGGCCAGCTTGAACCGTTCGGTTTCGGGCTGCCATTCGGATATGGTCGTCGCGCCCTGCGCCACGTGAATGGCAACGACCCTGTCGCGGTTTTTCACAAACGCACGGCAGCATGCCGGCACAAGCGAACCGTTCTTCGCATGGGCGCAGCTGAGCAGAGCCAGATTTTCACCGCTGTCACCGAACGACTCACCGATGGGATGATTCAGCGGTACGCATTCGTTTGCCCGCAGCAAATATTCGTAGGCGTTCGGGACCGGGCGCGTCAGGGGTCTTGACTCCGTCTGTCCCTGCATATTGCTTTGCCCCGAAAAAATAATGATATCTATCATAATCGTTTCCCTCCGTGTAGTTTTCACTTCTATTATAACACACGGGGCTGATTTTGCCAACGGAAATTTGTTCTGCTGCATAGCGAGTGCACCGGCGGAATTGACATTTCTGTCGTACCGTCTTATAATAAAGAGTAATATTATCGTATGGTTTTATCAACGTATATAAACTTGTCGGCGGTGCGTACGCCGTATAAAAATGGGAGGACTGCACAATGGAAAGAATGATCTTGGTTGACCGGACAAAACCGGTATCCTCGTCAAAAATAACCGAATCCCGTATGGGTATCGGTATGGAAAAACTCGACCGCGATGCCTTTGCCCCGGAAAAAGTCTACGATAAGGTTGCCGCGCTCGGCGTCAAATGGGTACGTTTGCAGTCCGGCTGGCAGAAAACGGAAAAGGAAAAGGGTAAATACGACTTCGCTTGGCTCGACAGCCAGGTGGATAATCTGCTGCAGCGGGGTATTCAACCCTGGGTTTGCCTGTGTTACGGCAACGCGTTGTACGACGAGCTGGCCAAACAATACGTTGGTGCCGTCGGCTGTACGCCCGTGCATAACGCCGAGGCATACGATGCCTGGTGCCGCTACGTACAGGCAACGGCAGCGCATTTTGCCGGCCGCGTGACCTGGTACGAGATTTGGAACGAGGCAGAGGGCGGCTGGACTTGGCGCCCCGAGCCCAATGCCGCCGAATACGCCGCATTTTGCATTCGTACGGCACAGGCGTTAAAGGCAGGCGACCCGACCGTCAAAATCATCACGGGCTCGCATTACCAAAACTCGATGGAGTTCTTCTCGCAGGAGTTTGCGCACGGCACGCTGACGGTTTCGGATGCCGTTACCTTCCACTCGTATCAGTATGATGAGCGGATTTCCATCATGAAGGCCAAGGCATTCCGCAACCTTTCCGCCGCCTGCGGCAGAGAAGTGGAAATCATTCAGGGCGAATCCGGTTCCCAGTCGCAATCCGGCGGCAACGGCGCCCTGTGGGAATATCGGACTGACGCGCAAATGCAGGCAAAGCAAATCATGCGTCACGTGGTCGGGGACCTATTGTGCGACGTTAAGTTTACCTCGATTTTTTCCGCCGTGGATATGGCGGAAAATCTTGACGCTAAGGCGGGAAAGCCCATCACGACCTGCGGTTATTTCGGCTTGCTCGGCGCGGATTTCGACCCCACGACGGGACAATTGGTCGGCGACTATCACGAAAAGCCCTCTTATTACGGCTATGCATCGCTTTGCTCCGTGTTCCGTGAGAAAATCACGCCGTGTGATCTGCCCGTTATCTTTATGCCGCAGAATTCCATGCGCATCGGCGGCACCGACGTGCCGACCGAAAAATTGGTGTACGGCGGCTTTGTCCGCCCGGGCGGTGCCAAGGCGTTCGTGTATTGGGCAGCCACCGACCTGGTGACACAAAAGGACTTCGAGTCCACCGTTTCGTTTGAACTGTATTGCGGCACAAACAACGTTCGTTTGATTGATCCGCGCGACGGCAGCGTTTATGAAATACCCGACAGCGTTATGTCCTCAAGCGACGGCAAACTCTTTTCGTTTAAAAATATGCCGGTCAAGGATTATCCGCTCATTATCGCCATGGACGACTTTGAAAAGGCAGAGTAATACAGTATGAAAATAGTCATCGCACCGGATTCTTTCAAGGGCAGTTTGTCCGCCGCAGTGGCGGCACGTGCCGTTGAAAAGGGAATAAAGAAGAAATACGGCAGCGCGGTGCAAACCGTTTGCCTGCCGATTGCCGACGGCGGCGAGGGTACGCTGGAGGCGCTTGTGCCGTCGGAAAACCGCATCCGCATTTGGGCACAGAACCCGCTCGGCGATTTGATGGAAGTTGAGTACGGGGCCCGCGGGGATACGGCGGTGATTGAAATGGCCGCAGCGGCGGGACTCACTCTAATACCGGAACAGCGCCGCCACGCCGGTAAAACGACGACGTTCGGCGTGGGGCAAATGATTCTCGACGCATTGTCCCGCGGCTATCGTAAGATATTGCTCACGGTCGGCGGTTCCGCCACCAATGACGGCGGTGCCGGTATGTTTGCCGCGCTCGGCGCCAAGTTTTTGGATGAAAACGGCCACTCTTTTGTGCCGACAGGATTTACGTTGAAACAGGTCGTCTCTCTTGACCTGTCCGATCTGCCTGCATCGTTTTACGGGACGCAATTTGCGATTGCCACCGACGTGACCAATCCGTTAACGGGCCCCACGGGCGCCGCCTGCGTTTACGGCCCGCAAAAGGGCGGTACCGTCACGGAACTGTTGGAAATCGACCTCGGGATGCGTCACTATGCCGACGTGCTGGAAAAGACAGGCGATAGGGCAGTGCGGGATTTGCCCGGCTGCGGTGCCGGCGGCGGTATTGCCGCACCGCTTTTGGCGTTCGGCAAGGCAGAGATGCAAAAGGGAATCGAGCTCGTTTTGCAAACGGCAGACTTTGACCGTGTCATTGCCGACGCCGACGTCGTGATTACCGGCGAGGGTAAACTGGATGCGCAGAGCTTCAGCGGCAAAACCATCAGCGGCGTCGTATCCCACGCCGCACGGGTTCACAAACCCGTGGTATGCGTTGTCGGCTGCTATGACGAAGGGGCGCTGTCGGCATTGCCGGACAACGTTAAGGGGGTTCTTTCCGCACGGCACTTGGCCTTATCCGACGACGATTCCATGCAAAACGCCGCCGATTATTTGGAAGAATTGGCCGGGACAGAATTGTACGATATCTTGAAAAAACAATAAAACGTGGTGTTATTACGTCAAAAAACAAAAAAGGAGAGTGCTTTTATGGCTTCGTTTGAAATCAGAAAAACACCCGGCGACACCGCCTGGTTTCGGCGCGACCGCTTCGGTATGTTTATTCACTGGGGACTTTATTCCATGCCTGCCCGGCACGAATGGGTCAAAACGCGCGAAAAAATCAGTGAAGAAAAGTACGACAAATATTTCCAATATTTCAATCCCGATATGTACGACCCGCGGGAATGGGCACGGCAGGCCAAGGCGGCCGGTATGAAATACGTCGTGATGACTGCTAAACATCACGAGGGGTTCTGTATGTTCGACACGCAGTATACCGATTATAAATGCACCAATACGCCGGCGCATCGCGACTTTATTCGTGAGTACGTCGATGCCTTCCGTGCCGAGGGGCTGCACGTCGGTTTCTACTATTCCCTGATTGACTGGCATCATCCCGAGTTCCCGATTGACCACCTCCACCCGCGCCGTGACGACCCGGACGCCGAACAAAAGAGCGCAGGCCGCAATATGCACGTCTACGCTGAATATATGCGCAACCAGGTCACCGAACTGTTGACCAACTACGGCAAGATTGATATCCTGTGGTTCGACTTCTCCTACGGTGCCGACCCGAATGCTCCCCAATGGATGAAGGGCAAGAGCGCCCCCGAATGGGAGGCAGAGCAGCTGATTGCTCTGGCCCGCAAATTGCAGCCGGGGATTATCATTGATAACCGCACCGGCCTGGAACAGGATTTGTGGACCCCCGAACAGTATCAGCCGCTGGAATGGATAAAGGATAAGGACGGCAACCTTGTCACCTGGGAAGCCTGCCAAACGTTCTCCGGTTCCTGGGGGTACTACCGCGATGAAATGACCTGGAAATCGCCCGAAATGCTCATACAAATGCTGATCAACACGGTTTGTATCGGCGGCAACCTGCTTATGAACGTAGGCCCGACGTCCCGCGGGTATTTGGACTATCGTGCCGAAGCAGCCCTTGCCGCCTATGCCGACTGGATGAAGTATAACAGCCGCTCCGTTTACGGCTGTACGCAGGCAGACGCCGCGTTTGTCGCACCGCGCGGCACGCGCCTGACCCAGTCCGAGGATGGCAAGCGCCTGTATATCCATCTGTTCGAGTACCCCTATGAATTCCTGCAGTTCCCGGGACTTGCCGGTAAAATCGATTACGCCCAGTTTTTGCACGACGGCAGTGAAGTACTGTACGATGAGAAAACGATTTCTCACTTCAGTGAGGGCGCTGCGTCTTCCGACGACCTCGTTGCTTTCCGTCTGCCGGTTGTCAAACCGCACACGTTGGTCCCGGTCATCGAAGTATTTCTCAAATAATAAAATAAGCCCGCCGCAAGCGTCTTGGGAGGCGTTTGCGGCGGGTATTTTGTTTATTGCAGCATGAGCATTTCGGGCAGCAGCGTTTGGCACGTTAAATCCAGTGTCAAACGGCCGTCGTTTTGGGCGAACGATACGTTCTCCCATTGTCCGTCAGGCGTCAAACGGGTAATCGACGAAACGGGTTTGTCGCATACCAGCGGCAGGTCTTCAATCGGGTCAAACCCGAGGTTGAAGACGGCGCAGAAACGACGACCGTCGTCCGTATCGGCCGCACGGAAATAGACTTCGGCGTCGCCGGGGTAATAGAGGGGCAGTTCACCGACCGATTGCATCATGGCAATCAGCTGCTGCTTGCGCGACTCGTTCAAAAAACTGAACGCTTCCGTCAGCGTGTACTTGAATTCGGCACTGCCGCAGAACACGAAGGCCGTGCCGCCGTCGGCATTGCGGTAGGAAGTGACCCCGGGGAACAGGGGCGTCTGCTGCGCACCGTCCACGCCGTGGAATACGGTTGACCACGTCGTCACGTCGGACGAACGGGGCACCAATTCTTTGATGCGCACCTGTATTCCCACGCCGTTTTTGGTCAGCGGGAGATATTCGTAACTCGGCTGTTCACCCTCCCAGGGTTTTACGTCTACACCCAATTTGTCACCGAACCCGCGGGAAATCAGAGTTTCTGCGCTTTCGGCGGATAAAAATACGGGTTTTTTTAACGTTTCCGCGATTTCTTCATCCGTGAAATCCAATGAAACGTTGCCCGACATACAGGTGATGCCGCCCGGTTCTGCCGAAAAATACGTGGGCAGGCCAAGGCGTTCCAGTACGTTAAATACCCATCCGTTCCCGGTGGCAGACGTACGGCGATAATCAAAAAACGGTTCTTTGGTCATGGGAATGCGGCAGCCGCGCCACGTTAAGTGGGGGACGACGTCGGCGAGCGTTTTGTAATACCCGCTGTACCGCGCCAAATATTTTCTGTATTCCAGGCCGCTGTTCGGCTCGAACGTGCCCAAACGTGTAATCCAATGCTTGGCGCCCATGGCGCCTTCCAAAATGGAACCGGTAAAATGCGTATGCAGGGCGGTGGCGCTCGTGCTGTAACGGTTTTGCGGGCAGGTGTCCGTCTCGGCCAACACAACGTCAATTTTTCCCTTCAGTTTGGCAAACGATTGTGCCGCACGGAAAAATTGCATCGAGAAAAAGCGCGTCCCGGCAGCCGTGTAATTGCCGTTGTTGATACGCACGACGGTCGGGTTGCCGCGTCCGGCGAGAATGTGAGCGATCTCCGTCGCACTTTCCACGTTGTTGCCGACGCAGCAGAAGGAACCGGGAATCGTGTCGTCCACTTCATCAATGCCTTCCCGCATCATTTTGGCACAGTCAATCAGTGACTCGGTCTGTACCCGTACCATAATGCGGTTGTATTTGTCACCCTCGGGACCGGCCATATGTACGGCAGCATTCACTTCTTCCCGTGTAAACGTCGTGCCGGCCAAACGGTTAAAGGCACCCACGTGGAGCGGGCAGCCGCATCCGCCGCCGCTGCGGAAAGATAACAGTCGAAAATCGTCGTCCAGCATGATCATGTCGGGATGGCAGGCTGCAATCTCCCTAAAACAGTTTTTGATATAGGCGCGGAAATCTTCGTCGTACGGGCAGACAATGTGCCGCGGCAGGCCGTCGTCCAGCGGGGTGAAGGCTTGGTAGGGGAACAGTTCACTCAACGTCCAGCCGTGGCCGATGGTGCATTGCACCAACACGCCGCAGGGCAGCCCCATTTCTTTCAGCCGCTGTTGAAAAGCGCGGAACGTTTTGCACAGCGGTCCGACTTTATCAACGACGGGATTTCCCTCGGGCACCAATTTAAACATAAAGAGCGGGCAGGTGGCAACGCCGTCTTCAATTTGGCGGCGGACGTCTTGACATATTTCTTCCAAATGGTCCTCGTTCAATGCCATGATGGAATATAAATGCAGATCCATGGGCAGTACCCCCTAAAACGGAAAATGGATAGATACGTAAAATCTATCACTATTATATCATATTCGTCATTTTTTACAACGGTACGTCTATATAATATAAAAAGAAACGGCGCTGAAAAAGCGGGGAAAGCTATTTTTAGGAACGAATTCGTCATTTTGAACAAATTATACGGTTTTTGCTATTTTGCTATTGTAACTTTTAAACAATCGTGCTACAATAGAATCAACCCCAATAGCACCCCAACAGCACCCGTAGGACGTTAGATACGGGTTTTCCCGGACGATGTCCCGGCGGCGCCCCTCTGACGACTGCGGCGGCTGAAAACTGCAGAAAAGGAAGGTACCCCGTATGAAACTTACCATCAACGCAAGACAGATGAGCCTGCGCGACAGCCTCAAGGAACTGGCAACCGCAAAAATGGCTCGGTACGACCGCTTTTTCGCAGACGATGCCACGGCGCAGGTAACCTTTTCCGCCCGTCACGAACAGGAATCGGTAGAGGTTACCATTCATTCCAACGGCACTGTTTTTCGCGCTGAAGAAGAAGCTGACACGTTCCGTACTGCGCTCGATGGCGCCATGGACAGTTTGGACAGACAGATTCGTAAAAACAAAACAATCCTCGAAAAGAGAATGCGTTCCGGCGCATTCAACGAGATGGGTTGGGCTGACGGTGGGGAAGCCGTAACGGACGGGCCGCACATCGTGCGTATCAAAAACTTTGACACCAAGCCCATGACCCCGGAAGAAGCCATTTTGTACATGGACCTGTCCGACCACTCCTTCTACGTCTTCGTGGAGCAGGCATCCGGCAAGACCTGTGTCGTTTACCGCAGAAAAGACGGTGACTACGGTCTCATTTGCCCGCAATAACGTCGTAATATACAGAAATCATAAATAGAAATGCCGCCGGCCTTCGGGCCGGCGGCATTTCTTTGTTTACAATAAGTGAAGCGTGACTGACGGGGAACAGGACGCCGTTCAGTCTTCGACGACTTCCTTTTCCCTGACGTGATAAAATTCCAAAATGGGCACTAACAAAAGGGCTGTCAAGCCGGAGGTTAAACCGCCGTTGTACAACACGAAGCCGCCGTGCATCGCCGCGGTCGAGGTGCATAGGATGGCGTGCAGCATACCTGCCGCAACGCCGATTTTCCAGCCGTAGCGGCCCGAGAAGGGGCACAGCCCCGTGGCAAAGGCAATACCGTTGATGTAGGCCTGCGTCGTCAGCGTCCACGTCAGTGGCAGTCCTACCAGGGCACAAACACCGCCGGTCAACAGGGACAGCAGCACGTAGCCCAGGGCAATGGGCCATACCGTGCGCGGCGTTTGGCCGGAGGCGGAAAACGTAATGGAGGCAATGGTGACGCCGGCCGTGGGCCCGGAATAGCCGACACCGCCGGTCAGGGCAAAGACGACGTTGAAATAAGCCAATACGCACAACCCGTAAATGCCGATATTGATCAGCGTAATCGGTAAGCCGAATCGGGCGGGGAAATCATCCTGCCAGCTGTCGCATTTCCATATTTTGCGGTAGCCTTTGACCGTTTTTCCGTTTTGCATAAATCCTAAGAAAAACGTTAAAACGAAGACGAAAATAAAGAAAATATCAACAAACAGGATGTATGACTCGCCGGCATCTGTATACAGCGGGTTGTCCGTGACCAATGCGTCGGGCGTGGCAATGCCGAATACTTTGTAGAACAAACCGTGGGCAAACATACCGAACAGACCGATGGCCAAACCGGCCTTAAACAGGTTAAAACCGCGGTGCATTTTCGTGGTGCCGGGCAGCAGGGCAGGCACCAGGAAACCGGACAGGATGCCGAATAACACGGCCAGAATCACACCGAGCACTGTCACGCGCGGTTCGCCGAAGACGAAATCGTCCCCCAGCGTGTAACGGAACAGCAGGTCGCTGATAAACGGCCCCAGCGACGTGGAGAACATGGCCAGGTGCAGCACGTTGCCGAACTTTTCATGCGTAATCAGGCAAAAGACCAACACGCCCAAAAACGGCGGCCACATGTTGACGATATTCAATCCGTAAAAACAATGGGCAATGACCAGGAAATAGCCGGCCAAAAGCGTGGTGCAGGGGCGCGCGCGGGTGAGCAGCATGACGATATTGCAGGCAAAACCGCACAGGGCGGCATTGAGAAACGCACTGCCGAGACTCCCGATGCAGAAATAGTCCGTCACCAATTTGGAGGGCGACGTCATAATGCGCCATAAGTAGGAAAAAACGTCCCATCCCTCGCCGCTGTACAGGCAGGCAAACGGCACCGCCAACAAAAGCAGGGCCGACCACAGCATGGCATAGTGAATTAAATTGCGTCCGGTTTGTGGCTCCAATGCCGGTGTGGCGGGAGCGATCGCCATGGACGTATGCAGCTCGATTCTTTGTTTTGTTTTTTTGTCTGACATATGCGTTGTTTACCTCAGCAATACGAATAATAAAACGATAATAATACCCAAAGAAATCATGGCAAAGGCAAAGGAGAAGGAATTGTACTCGCTCTGCACGGTATCGGAAACCGTGTCGGACAGGGACTGCAGCCGTGAGGCGTAATGCCGGACTGTCTTTTTGCCGGATATTTTAACAATTAACCGGCCGATGCGTTCGGCGTTGGTTTCCACGCGGAAGTGATAGGCGTGCGGATGCAGCACGGTGCGCATCAGGAACAAAATCACGGCATCGAACGCAATGGCAATAAAGCGGGCTGCGTACAGCGTGAATAATACGGTCCCCTTTATCAATACGGTTTCAACGAAAGAGGCAACGGGCGCGAAGACGTAGCGAATGAAAAGCAGCGTTCCGCGTGTCAGAACGATTTCAAAGAAGGAGGACAGGGGCGTAAACACGCGGCGAATGAGGAACAGATTCCCCCGAATCAGGACGGGGCGGTACACTTTTTCTTCCAGGTCAACAGTCTTCGGCCACAGGTCGACGTAACGATTGTCCCGGATAAACACTTTGCGCACGAAAAGGCAATACACAACTGCACCGATGCCGATGGAGATGGCCGCGCCCTTCAGGGATTCGAGGCCGAAGAAAGCCACTTTGTGGGTAAAGACTTCCACGCCGAAAAAGTCGTTGGCTTTGGCGATAACGGAAAGATTGACGACCTGCGGCAAAAGGCCGATGCACAGCATGGGCAGGGCAGACAGAACGAATACGCCGCGGGAAAGACCCGAAAGATAATCCTTTTTCGCATCAAATGCCGCCTGCTTTTTGGCGTCGGCGTTCTTTTCAACAAAGATGCAAACGAATAACTTGGTCATGTAGGCGACGGTAAGGCCGCCGGAAAGCAGGAAAATCCATTCCACACTCTTGAAGACAGTCCGCGTCAAACCGACGAGACCTTCTTCGGCAATATATTCCACGATGCCCTCGTGCAGCATAGTTTTGGAAATATACCCGCAAAAACCGGGAATACCCATAATCCCCAGCGCACCAATCAAGAAAATAACCATTATGAACGGCTTTTTGCGGCCAAAACCGCGAATATCGTTCAATTCCAGCGCATGCAGATTCATGGCCACAACGCCGGCCGCCATAAACAGCGTCAGTTTAATCAGGGAATGGTTGGCCATGTGCAAAAGCGTCCCGCATTGCGCGAGTCCCCCTTCGTGCCCGAGCAGCAGCGTAAAGGAAGCGCCGACCAAAATAAAACCGATTTGCGACATCGAGGAACAGGCCAGCGTGCGCTTGAGGTTGGTGGAAAACAGCGCCAACAGGGCACCTGTGAACATGGTGATCACGGCCAGCGTCAGCAAAACGAACGCAAACCGCTCGTTCCCCGCAAATACGTCGGCGCACAGCACGATGATGCCGAACACGCCGGACTTGGTCAAAATACCGGACAGCAGGGCACTGGCGGGCGCGGGGGCAACGGGATGGGCCTTGGGCAGCCAAACGTGCAGGGGATACGTGCCCGCTTTGGCACCGAACCCCAATAGAATCAGAATGCCGGCGGCAAACGTAAACCCGTCCGTGCCGTTGGTTGTAAAGAAGGAACGCAGCAGCATAAAATCAAGCGTGCCGGCTTGCGTGTACAGCATAAACAGACCGACCAGCAGTACCATACCGCTGATGACCGCCACGCCGAGGTAGGTTTCACCGGCGCGCATGGCGTGCGGATTTTCCTCGTGGATGACCAGCGGGTAGGAAGCAAAGGACATGATTTCAAAGAAAACGAACGTCGTGAACAGGTCGGCAGACAGGAACACGCCCATCACACCGCCCAGCGTAATTAAATAAAACAAATAATAACGCTCTTTGTGTTCGTAATGACGCATATATTCACCCGAAAAGGTGATTGTCATCAGCCATAGGAACAACGAAATGCAGGTGTACAAAATGCGGAAATTGTCCGCACAGAAGGACAGCCCCTGTCCGAGTACGGCGGGAATGACAAGCGCAACGCTGCCGGTGCGGCAAACGGCCGCGCAGACGACGGCACCGAGCGCGCATTCCGCCAATACGATGCCGCGGAACAGCCATTCACGGATGCGGGGGGCCGCTTTGGCGATAAAGTAGGCGGGGACGGCAGTAACGATGGGGAACAGAACTAAGAGAAGCAATAACGTTTGCATCAGATAACACCTCCCAGCAGCGTTTCAACCGCCGTGTAAATGGGTGCGGCAAACAGGCCGAAAACGACGCAAAGCAGCGCAAAGATGCCGCAGCAGACGATAAATCCGCGGCAGGGCTCTTTGGCATTGTCGTACAGGTCGGTAAATTGCGGCAGGACGGGACGAACGTAGGCGCGGAAGCATACCGACAGGACGTAACCCGCCGTCAAAACGGCAGACAGGATAATGGCTGTGACTGCCGCGTAACCGACGGGACCGCCGAACGACAATCCCGATGCAATCAGGTAATATTTGGATACAAAACCGGCAAATCCGGGGATACCGATGAGCGACAGCCCGGCAATGGTGAACAGCGCAAACGTTTTGGGGGCCTTTTTGGCCATGCCGTTCAGCTGATATACGTATGCTGTGCCGTTGGTTTCAATCAGGGCACCGCAGCAAAAGAAAACGGCAATCTTTGTGACGGAATGGAACAGGAAATGCAGCACAGCGGCCGTCAATCCGGCACGTGTGCACAACAGGGTACCGCACAAAATATAGGACAGATTGGCCACGGTGGAATAGGCGAAGCGGCGCTTAAAATGCTGCTCTTTCAGTGCCATGGCGGAGCCGTACACGATACTGAGCGCGGCGAATCCCATGGCAGCTTTCTGCATCCACGTTCCTGCCAGCATACTGCCGGAAAAAACGTAAAAAGTGACCCGCATCACGGCAAAAGCACCGGATTTTACCACGGCAACGGCATGGAGCAGCGCTGTCGTCGGTGTCGGTGCGGCGGAGGCCATGGGCAACCAATGGCACAGCGGGAATACGGCGGCTTTGACGCCGAACCCAAAGAAGGTCAGTAAATACGCGATGCCGAGCAGCTCGTTGGATGCGGCAAAAATGCCGCCGGCGGTAAACTCGCAATGTCCCGCCTCCATCATCATAATGATGATGCCGGCCAGCGCCAAGGAGGAACCGCTCAGGGAATAATACAGATAGGTGCGTCCGGCGCGGCGCGCTTCCCGCGTCCCCGTGTGAATAATCAGGGGCAGGGTAATAAAGGTCAGTAATTCGTAAAACACGTACATGGTAATGGCGTTGGCGGAAAAAGCAATGCCCAGCACCACACCGTACGTCATGACGTAAAAGCCGTAATATTGCCACTGCTTTTCGTCGTGCTTCAAATAAACGAAAGCGTATGCCAACGCTACGGGCCATAATACGGCCACCATGCCGGCAAAGATTTTGCCAAGGCCGTCGGGCCGCAGCCCGAAGTTGATGGCCGACGAATAGGTAAATAACCGCAGTGTCGTGTCCGGATAAATGAATAATAAAAGCCATACCAAGACCGATACGGTACTGACAACCGCCAATGACAGCGGTTTCAGCCGGTCTTTTTGCGCCTGTCCCGCCGTCAGTAAATAAATACCGAAGGCCAGGGGGAGCAAAATCGGCAGCAACAGCAGAATTTGCATGTATGGTTCCTCTTATAAAAGGCTTGCCGTAAATGCGGCAAAGGGTTCGGCCCAAATACCCATAACGACCGTCAAAACGGCCAGGATGATGAGCGGTACCACCATGGCAATCGGCTCCCTGACGCGTTCGTACGTGACCGTCTTATCACTCGGGAAGAAGGCCTTAATCGTGACCGACAGCAAATAGTAGGCCGTCAAAATGGCCGAGATAATCAGCACGATGGGGGCAATCACGGCAATGGCGCCCAGGCCGCTGTCGAGTGCGCCCGTGGCTAAATACCACTTGGCAACGAAGCCGGACGTGGGCGGTACACCGACCAACCCCAGGGAACAAATCGTGTAGCACCACGTGGTAATCGGCATCTTTTTGCCGACGCCTTCCAGCTCGTCCACGTCGTGCAGACCCAGGACGTGAATCATAATGCCGGCCACCAGGAAGAGGCAGATTTTAATCACAGCGTGGGAGGCCGCCTGCATAAAGGCACCGGTCAGTCCCTCTGTATTGAAAACGGCAAGACCCAGCAAAACGTAGGAAACCTGCGACACGGTGGAGAATGCCAGTCTTTTTTTGAAATTCTTTTGCACGACAGCCATAAAGGACCCCAGCAAAACGGTCGTTAAAATCAGGATAATCCACGCTTTGTGCATCCAGGTGCCGCGCAGATTTTCCGTGCCGACCGTATAGTATACGATACGGATGACGGCCACGATACCGGATTTGGTGATGATACCGGACAACAGCGAGCTGGCAGGGGCGGGCGCCACGGGGTGCGCCGTCGGCAGCCAGTTGTGCAGCGGGAACATACCGCACTTGGCACCGAAACCGATCAGCGTCAGCAGCATAATCAGCCCGAAACCCTGTTTGGCGGCAGCGTCGGCCGACAGAATACCGCCGAACGCAAACGCATCGGTCGTGCACTGCATGCTCAAATATACGACGCCGATAAAGCCGAGGAAGGCACCGCCGACAGAGTACAACAGATATTTCAGTGCGGCGTCGATGGATTCCTTCGTTTTGTCGTGCAGAACCAGCGGCATGCTGAACAGCGTCACCATTTCAAAGGCAATGTACATCGTCAGCAGATTGCCGGCGTAGCACAATGCCATCAGCGCGCCGAAGGACAACAGGAAAAAGCAGTCGAATTTGTTTTTGCGGTTGTCTTTTTCAAAATAGGACAGCGCAAATACGGCCACCAAAAGAAAGGCGACGCAAAACAGACCTGCGAAAAACAATCCCATATTGTCCACGCGGTTGTAAAAACGAATGTCGGGGGTAACGGTCAGTACCGTCACGTCCCCGCGGATGCCGGCAATTGCCAATACGGCGTTGCATACGGCGGACACGGACAGGGCGGCAAACGTCAGTATGCGGTTCGTCTTTTTACGGTAGGGCAGGCAATAGCTCAAAATGCCCGCGCAGATGGGTGCCATGACGGAAAGCAAAAGTAAAGCAAACATAGTCAAAATCCTTTGTTTATATATTCGTCTGTCAGACAGCGATAAATCCAAACGTATCCAGCCCCGTTTGCAGCAGCGAAACGATGCCGGGAACCAGGCCGAGGATGATAATCAGCAGGGCGAACGCGGCGATGGCAGTCACCATGCCGGGCCTGTTTTTCACGTGCGGCTGCACGGGCAACAGGGTTGCGTCGGTTTGGTGGGAATACACCGTAATCACCGTATGAATCAAATAGCCGGTGTTGAGCAGCGTGGAAATGACCAGGGCGGCGATGGTGAGCAATAATTTCGTTACGGAAACGCCGCTGTTCACCGCCGTTTCCACGAACAGGTACTTCACCATAAAACCGGCCGTGGCGGGGAACCCGATCATGGACATGGCGCCGATGAAGAAACCGATGCCGGCCGGCACGTTGCGGCGGGCACTGCCGCGCAGAAATTTAAACTGCGGGCGATGGTCGGAAACGTTGATCAGGCCTCTGGCCGAAACGAACAGCAGGGGCTTTGTCACGGTGTGCGCGATGATTTGGAAGACGGCGGCCGGCATGCCGACTTCCCCCAAACCGAACGCCAAATAAATATAGCCGATTTGGGCGGCGCTGGAATAGGCAATCATTTTGTTCATGCGCTTTTCAAATAAAGCCGAAATCGAGCCGAAAATCATGCCGAAAACGCCTAAAACAAAGACAATATTCAAAATGCCGGTTTGCTCCAGCACACCGTACGTCAGCGTTTGTCCGTCAACGGTAACCGTGTGCGAAAAGCCGTAGCCGCGCAGCATAAACTTCATCAACAGGACCAGGTACCCTTTGGAAATCAGTCCCGAGATGATGCAGGCGCTTGCCGTGGTGGATTCGCCGTAGGTGTCCGCCATCCAAAAGTAGAAGGGGAATAAACCCGACTTGATGCCAAGACCAATGGTAATTAGGGCAATGGCGCATACGGCAGGGAAGGTCCCCTCGCCCGTGGCGAATAACGCCGACAGTACCGCCTGTATTTTTTCAAACATAAAGTAGCCGGTCAGATCGTACAGCAATACGATGCCGATTAAAAAGGTACCGGAGCCGACCAGGTTGAAAATCAT
>DCGU01000024.1:0-5851 GCA_002315325.1 Clostridiales bacterium UBA1770 | reverse complement strand
ATACCGTATGGCGGCAACGGTGGTGCGGCCCTTGTCCTTGACGGCAATCAGGCCGATGGACGCAAGGGTGGAGATTTCCAGGAAGACGTAGCCGGTGAACACGTCGTCGGCATATACCAGGGCCAGCAGCGCCACCAGCGCCAGGTTGGTCAAAACGTAATAGAGGTTCTCTTTCCCCGGGGCAATATCGTCTTCCAACTTACCCAGACTCCCCAGCAGCGAGAAAAACATAACCAGCGGGAACAGCGCGGCAAGCACGCCTTCCAATACGCCGAAGCGGATAACGTTGTTGAACCAGTAATAAACCGTGCTGTCACCCTCCACGTGCGTCAAATGGCCCATCTGATAGATGGTGGGGCCGACGTCGAGTGCGTACAGCAATACCAAAATGCCGCTGACAACGGCAACACCCTGACAAATAAAGGCTGTCAGGCGTGCTTTTTTGCGGTCAAAGACCGAACACAGCACCACACAGACCAGGGTAAATACTACGGTCAGCATGGGCAAATGACGAACGAAACTCATCATGACAGGTCGCCCCGCTTATCTTTCTCGCGCAGCACGTGATAGACTTCGTCAATATTCACGGTGTGATACTGCGCGTACAGCCGTACCGTCAGCGCCAGCGAAATGGCCGTGACGGAAACGGATACGACGATGCCCGTTAAAACCAGGCCCGCGGGAATCGGGTTGACGTAATCGGCGGCGTGAATCACTTCTTCGCCGCGCCAAATGGGGGACAGCTTGTCCTCAATGTAACCCATAGAGGCTAAGAACAGATAAACGCCGGTGTCCATGATGTTCAGCCCCATGATTTTTTTGAGCAGGTTTTTGTGGAAAATCAGCGTGAATAAGCCGATGCCGAACAGCACGACCGCAACGACTTCTTCTGTGTGCGTGATAAACAAATCGAATACAGCGCGCATGTCGTTCAGATTTCCCCCTTGTTAAATAATGCGTAAAAGCCGAACATGGTGCACGTCACGACAAGACCGACGCATACGTTCAGAATAAAGATGATACCGCCGCTCAGAATGGCCCCGGGAATGCCGAGCGGGACGACGGATTCCACGCCCATGGCACCCGTCAAAAACGAGTAGGTTTTGGACCCGCAATACGTCAGCAGCGCGGCACCGGAAACGGCACGGAAGGTTTTATTCGTAAAGAATTGGCCGGCTTTATCAAAGCCGAATGCAATGGCGTAGACAATCAGTCCCGCCCCCATAATGGCGCCGCCGGAAAAGCCGCCGCCGGGAGAGATGGAACCGTTCAGGATGACGTAGACACCGAGCAGGAAAATGAGCGGTACCAAAATCGAACAGCCGTCACGCAAAATGGGGTCGTGCAGGGGTTGATACAGCCCGTCGTTCTTTTCTTTGCGGTCCTTAAAGCCCTGCAGCAAAATCAGCACGCAGGTGACGGCGGTAAATAATACGAAGGATTCGCCCAGCGTGTCAAACGCACGGTAATCCAAAATCATGCCCGTCACGAAGTTGACGGCGCCGGTTTTCTCTATGCCGTTTTCCACGTATTCCGTATAAATATCGTTTTGCGTCGGCGAGGCGCTCCCGCCCAGGCGCGGTAAGAACGACACGCAATACAGCAGGGTACCCAGCAAAACGAGTGCGCCGACAATGGCGATGACGTAATACAAAAAGTGACCGGTTTCGGCAGTCGCATGACCGACGGTTTGCTTGGTGCCGCTCCCCAGCTCGTCCTGCTGCAGTGCGTCGTCCTCTTTTTCACGGTGCAGCAGCGCGGCGTCGTCCGATGACGGCAGCTCGGCCAGCTCCATAAAGGCGTCAAGTTTCTTCACGGTGTGTTTCCTCCTGTGCCGCAGTGTGCCGGTCTGCCGCACGGCTGTTCAGCCGCGCGTCAATCTGGTGGATTTTTTTCAGCGTTGTAAAAAACAAAACGGACGTGATGCCGGCACCGACGGCGGCCTCCGTAATCGCCAAATCGGGGGATTCCAGTAAGATCCACGTGATTGCCATCACGGAAGAGTAGGACATAAATACGACCACGGAGGTCAGTGCGTTTTTAATCAGCAATACGGTGACGGCAGACGTAACCAGTAAAGCGAGCAGGATATATTTAAAGATCGCGATACTCATCGTTGTCGTCTCCTTTGATTTTGCGTAAATCGTTCTTGATTTCACCGCCCAAATCGGCGTCGGTGAAATATTCCATCTTGGCCAGCAGGTGGGAGGAAATGGGGCTTGTCAGCCACAAAAAGACCACGACAAGCAGGAGTTTCCAACTCACGGCCGTAAAGCCGCGTGCAATCACCAGGCCGACAATGACAAACAATAAACCCATAGTGTCCAAAATGGCGGCGGCGTGCATACGGTTCATCACGAACTTAAATCGATAAATGCCGAACGTGCCGACGGCAAAGGCCAAAACACCGGCAATGGTAAACAGTGCCGAAAAGGCAAAACGAAGCCATTCCATCATTTGTCCTCCCGTTCGGTTCCCGCATCGTTCTTTTCACGTTTGACGTATTCGTTGATGAACACGCTTGTGAACACCACCACGGAAATAAAAGAAACCAACACGTAAATAATGCAAATATCCACTAAATATTCCTCCCCCGATAACAGGGCGGAAAGAATGGCAATGGCACCGGTGACCAGCGTGCCGATCATATTCACCGTCATCAAACGGTCGGAAATACGCGGCCCCAAAATGGATTTGATAACGGTCGCCAGCATACAAACACCGATGACGATCAATCCCGCGGTAAACAGGGTATGATAGGCGTTTTCAACGGTCATTGTACGTTTCCTCCATTTTCAAGATGATTTTGACGATAGCGCTGTTTTCAAAACCGTCCATATAGGCCTGTTTCAGACAATGTACCACGTAATGCTCCTCGGTGCAGGCAATGGTGATGGTGCCGGGGGTCAGCGTGATGGCGTTGGCCGCCATGGAGCGGAAGAATTCATTTTTGATGGGCAGCTGCAGGGTAACGATAACCGGCTCGGGCGATTCCCCCGGTGTCAAAATCACTTTGATCACGTGGAAGTTGGCAACGATAACGTTCCACACCAGCACCGCACCGTAGGCAACGAACAGATAAAAACGCTTTAGGAAAAAAGCGTCGATGCGTTTGTCCCAGCGGGTAAACTTAATCATAAACAGGTAAATGACGCCGGAACCGGCCAACCCGAACAGCACGATTTCCAGCATGGCGGCGTCAATGGCAAAATGCCCGTTCAGCACCAGCCACAAAATAAATAAGACAAGAACCATTTTTCAACGTCCTCTCTATATATTTCAATAAAATATCACAAAAGACAAGTCACTATTATAGTTTGTTAAGCCGTGTTTGTCAAGGCATCATAATAAATAGGAAGGAAACTTTGTTCGGCACAGCGGTCTGAAAAAACGGACGTAAAAAATTACTAAATTTTTTGGCCGTCATTTGTGCTAACTGCACAAAAATAATGTGAACGTTTTGTGAAAATAATCAATTGTCTGTTTTCACTTTTGTTTGTATAATAGTAAAGAAGAATACGGCGCAAAGGCGGCCGGTCTATCAAAAACTAAAAGGAAGGTTATTACCATGAAGACACGCAAGCTCCTCGCTCTTGTCCTTGCTCTGTTGATGGTCGTCAGCGTGCTGACGCTCGTTTCCTGCGGCAAAGAAAAAGAAGAACCCCTGAACGAATACGGCGACCGTATCGGCGAATATGATTTCGGTGGCGACACCGTTATGATTTTCGGCCGCGGTGCCGGCTCTATGCAAATCGACGCTGAAAACGTCGGCGAAGGCGACTGGAATGCCAAGGCCATATATGACCGTCAGCTTGAAATCGCCGATCGTTTCAACGTACAGCTCGACCGTATTGACGGCGGTATGGGCGACCTGCTCGCTAAGTACGGCGAAGATTTCCTGTCCGGTGACTCCAACTACGACATCGGTCTCGGTCACATGAAGTTCGACGTTGTTGCTGCAACCAACGGTTACATGCTCAACCTGAACAAACTGAAGGAAATCGACCTCTCTATGCCTTACTGGAACCAGGCGTACACCAACATGTGGGCATATAAGAACCTCAACTACTTCACCACCGGTGAAATCACCACCAACTTCATCGAACAGCTGGTTGGTTGTTTCGTAAACCTCGACACGTTCAAAAAGTACAATCCCGACGTTGACCTCGGTCAGCTGATTAAAGACGGCAAGTGGACCCTGGAAAAGATGGCTGAACTCGGCGGCAAGTACTACGAGGATATTGATGAAGATGGTACCAAGAATAACGTGGACGGTTACGGCTACGTCGTTCACTCCCAGTGGGAATGCTCTTCCTTCGCATACGGCGGTAACTTCACGCTGACTGCAGAAGAGGGCGGCAAGCACGTCTTCAAGATTGACACCGTAGAGAACGAAGCTATCTTCAGCAAACTCTACAACCTGGTTAACTCCGACGTATTCTGCTACCGCGGCATTTCTTCCGACCTGGAAGCCAACGGTAACTATATGTTCGCTCCCTCTCGTCTGTCCAGAATGGGCACCGTTCGCGATGCAGATTGGGAATGCGCAGTGATCGTTATGCCTAAGTATGACGAAGCTTCCGATTACCATACCCCGACCTACGACGGTATTCCCTGTATCGGTGTTGAAGCAACCCTGCCGACCGACCGTTACGCTATCGTCGGTGTCGTTATGGAAGCTATGGCATCCTGCGGCGCAAGAGTCTCCACTCCCTTGTACTTCAGCAAGGTTGTGCAGTCCACCTACGCGCAGAACCAGCTGACCAAAGAAAACCTGGAAACCATCCGCGATACCGTTTGGATCGACTGGGGCTTTGCATGGTGCTCTTGCCTGAACACCGAGCCCGCATTCGAAGCAATCGACCTCATCGTCGGTGACTCCCTGGTTGCCGGTGCTGCATCCGCCGCTACCATTCAGGCTCAGTATGACAGCCTGTTCAACGGCCGTATCACCACCCTGTACAACAACCTTGAAAAGTTGTACCAGCAGGAAAACGCTACGAAATAAGTTCTAAACAAAATAATGGGCCTGCCCGAGAGGGCAGGCCCGATTTTTATTTTTCCACCGTCACGGTGAAATGTTTTTCATATTGTGCCGTGATGGCGTCAATTTGTGCCTTGGAGAGCGGTTCCGCGTCTTTGTAGGCGTAGTCCAACCCCATGGCCGCGTATTTGGCGCTGCCCAGGCGATGGAAGGGCAGCAGGTCAACGGCGGTCACGCCGATGGCCGCTAAATTGCGGCAGATTTCATCAATGGATGCGGCATCTGTATTGAATCCCGGGATTTGCGGAATGCGCACCCGGACGTATTTTCCCGCAGCCAACAGCCGCGATAGGTTCTCGGTGACAAGCGTAAGACTCCCACCGATGACGTCACGGTACTTTTCGGCCGACCCGCTCTTGTAATCGAACAGGTAGCCGTCCACGTACGGGTCCACCGCTTCAAAAGCAGAGAAGGGCAGACTGCCCGCCGTATCAATCAGGACGTGTACGCCGTTTTGGTGCAAAAGGTTGGCCAGTTCTGCGGCACCCTGTGCCTGCAAAAGGACCTCCCCGCCGGAAAGCGTTACACCGCCCCCGCTTTGTTTGAAAAAGTCTGCGTCTTCCAACAACTCCTGCAATAGGTTTTGCGGCTCGACCTCGCGGCCGCGCGTCTCGGTTTTGCCGGTTGCGGCAAAATGCAGCGTCACGGGCGTGCGGGGCAGTGTCTCCGGATTGTGGCACCAGGGGCAGCGCAGGGCGCACCCCTGAAAGAAGACCGTCGTGCGGATGCCGTCGCCGTCACCCACCGAAAAATGCTGAATGTCCGATATAAACATAGAAAATGTCACGTTAATCGCTTTCTACAGAT